>JAGAAZ010000091.1 GCA_017614895.1 Bacteroidaceae bacterium
CGTATTTGAGAAAATGGGAATCACGTGTGCGGAAATAGCTCAGTTGGTAGAGCACAACCTTGCCAAGGTTGGGGTCGCGAGTTCGAGTCTCGTTTTCCGCTCATCATTTAGACATTCGTTTTTTCATAGCATTCGTGTATCAGAGGCCGTGATGGTTTCTGATACATTTTTTATAGCGACAGACAAAGCGTCCAAGACGGAATCGAGCTTTCCTGTCTTGGACGCTTATACATTCATCAAAAGCCACTATTTCTTCTTAGGAGCAGCTTTCTTCGCTGGCGCAGCCTTCTTAGGAGCAGTAGCCTTTTTCGCCACCTCAGCCTTAGGTGCAGCCTTCTTCGCTGGTGCCTTTTTCGCTGGTGCAGCTTTAGGCTCAGGCTTCTTCTCTTCCAGTTCCGTTGGGTTGTACTTCTCCAACTTCTTGCGCAAACGTTCGATTTCCTTATCCTTGGCAGCGAGTTCGTCACCCTGATTCTTAATCATGGTGATGAGTCCGTCAATCTCTTCATTGTCGGCACCTCCATAGAGGTTGTTGACACGAGAGATGAAGTCACCCAGGATGTTCATGTAGTTAGTGAACGCATCGTATGGGCTGTCGTAGATGCCACGATACTGGTATCCAGGTTTGGTGGTCATGAAGCGGAAATTGTTGGATGCCTGGAGGGAATCCCAGTCCATTTGAATGCGACGGTCGCCACATACACGTACACGATCAGCCACGCTATAAAGCTTGTTGAACGCCTCACGCTGCATCACGTTACCGAGCCAGCACGAGGTGTCACGTTCTTCGTCCACCCATGAGATGTTGTAAGGCACTTCGATGGCACCCACACTCTTCTCTTCACAAAGGTCAGAAGGAAGGGCAAAACCAATACCACGATCCCTTGCCAAAGCAGGTATAGCTTTGAGGAAATCGAGGATGCCACTCTGAAGCGGATGGAAAATACCGAAGGTCACCAACTCACCAAAGATGTTGATGAAGTTCTCCCCTTCTGGTGTGGAAGCAATCCAGTCAAGCCACTGGTCTGCCATGATAGGATTGGAGGTGAAACGCTCTGTGATGTCCTCAGAAAGGTTGATATCACGTAAGAGCAGTTTGAGACGAGGGTCTGTCGCACAATGATAAATATAATGTGGAGACTTCCAACCCAGCACCTGCTTGGCACCTTCAGTCAGGATCCCTTTGAAACCCATGGATGCCACCTGTGCACCAATCTCGTCATTGTAGATGAGCGAAGAGTTGCGGAACACTTTCGGACGTTTGCCAAAGAGTTCCTTGATGCGGTCACTCATGCGCTTCACCTCAGCAGCGAAACTCTCTTCGTTGGCCAGAGAAGCAAGTCCGTGACTATAAGGTTCGCAAAGGAACTCTACCTGTCCTGTGGAATTGATTTCCTGCAAGAGGTCCACCACCTGAGGTGCATGGAACTCAAGCTGCTCCAAACCACAACCAGAAAGTGAGAAAGCCACCCTAAACTCAGGATAGTCCTTACACATCTGTATGAGAGTCTGCAGGGCTGGCACATAACTACGTTCTGCTATATCGTTGATGGAACGCTCATTCTCGTAGTCATCATAATAGTAATGGTCGCGACCGATGTCAAAGAAACGGTAGCGCTTGAGATGAACAATCTGGTGTATCTCAAAATATAGACAAATCTTTTTCATATTCTATAAATTCGTTTAGTTCGTTGTTTTAGTGAATAAATCCTCCGTTGTAGATGCACTCGTCATAGAGTTTGCGAATGCGATGTCCTACTTTCACCCAAGTGATTTCTGCCACCTCCTTCAGACCTTCATCACGCAAATAGGTGTGGAGACCTTCGTTGGTGCAGAGCGAGTAGATGGCATCTGCCATCGCGTTGATATCCCAATAGTCCACCTTGATGACCTTATCGAGAATCTCGCCACAACCTGACTGTTTGGAGATAATGGAAGGGGTGCCACACTGCATCGCCTCCAGCGGTGCAATACCGAAAGGCTCTGACACGGATGGCATGACAAACACATCGGAAGCTTTGTAACATTCATACACCTGCTTGCCGCGTTGGAAACCAGGGAAGTGGACACGGTCTGCAATACCTTTGGCTGCAGCAAGATCCACCATCTCCCAGTACTTGTCACCTGAGCCTGCAAAGCAGAAGCGGATATTCTTGGAGCGCTTGCACACCAAATCAGCAGCCTCCATGAAGTACTCAGGCCCTTTCTGCATGGTGATGCGTCCCAAGAAAGTAACGACCTTCTCTTTACCATTGTCCACACGTGGAATATCCAGATACTCCTGTGGCAATGGATAAACAGCGTTGTGCATGGCGAAGCACTTGCGTGGGTCTTGGTGATACTCACGAATGACCGTCTGACGGGTCAGTTCCGACACACACATAATGCAGTCAGCATGATCCATACCATTCTTCTCAATGGAATAAACCGTCGGATTCACCTTACCACGGGAACGGTCGAAGTCCGTAGCATGCACGTGAATGCACAATGGTTTGCCACTCACCATCTTGGCATGAACGCCAGCAGGATAGGTCAACCAGTCGTGGGCATGGATGATGTCGAATTGCTCAGCACGTGCCACAACACCAGCAATGATAGAAAAATTATTGATTTCGTCGTGCAAATTGCCTGGATAGCCACCAGCAAACTCCATGCATCCCATATCATTGACATTCATATAAGAGAAGTCAGCATAGATATGGTCACGGAAGTTGTAGTATTCCTCGGGAGTCATGTAGTCAGGGATGCGACTCTTCACATAGTTGTAGTCGTGTCCACGATACACGATAGGCACCTGATTCATACCAATGATACGAAGGAACTTTTCTTCTTCGCCACAAGGCTTAGGAAGGCAAAAAGTGATTTGTGCATCGGGCTGACCTTCCACCATTCCCTTGGTGATGCCATAGGAAGCGACTGCCAATCCACCATAAATCTTAGGAGGGAACTCCCAACCAAACATTAAAACTTTCATACCGCTGTCCTCCGTTAATAGTTATAGAATTTAGAAAGAACCTTGTTCACACGCAGCACCGCCGCCACATTCATGGCAAAGGAGAGGGCACCACGACCACTGAACGGTGGGTTGCCATCGAAGAGTTCAGGCAAAGTGCCAATACCATGGTAATTCATCTCTTCCTCAAAGCCCAAGAAGCAACGATCCACCCATGAGAGACCACTGCGCTTGTACACCTTCAGACAGGTCTCGAGATAGAAACCTGACAACCAAGGCCATACTGTGCCTTGGTGATAGGCTGCATCACGCTGAACCTGTCCACCCCAATAAATAGGATTGTAAGCACCCGACTTTGGAGAGAGGGAACGCATACCCTTCGGGGTGAGCAGTTCCTTGGTACAGATATCAAATATTCTTTTGCGCTCAGGAGTAGTCAGTGGACTATACTCCAAAGAAGAAGCGATCAGCATGTTCGGACGCACCTCCCAAGAGATGTAGTCTTCATCCACATAGTCGAGCAGATAGCCATGTTCGTTCAAGAACGTCTCCTTGAAGGATTGCCCTGTCTTCTCTGCCAGACTGGTATAAGTTCCTGCTTCCATGTGACGTCCTTTAGCCATCAGCATCTCAGCATTGAACATCAAAGCGTCATACCACAGTGCATTGATTTCCACCACATATCCAGAACGTGGCACCACTGGGGAACCATTGATTTCCGAGTTCATCCATGTGACAGCATGATCACGACCATTGGTAAAGAGCAGTCCGTTGTCGTGGAGCTGAAGATTTGGATGCTTGTCTTGACGGATAAAATCAACCATCTTATTGACGAGCTTTCCGTACTTCTCATTCGCAGCCTCAGCACCCACCAAACGGGCATATTGCTGGATGCACCACACTGCCCACAAGAGAACATCTGGCTTATCCAGCTCATACATCATGATATCTGTCTTCTGCTTATCCATGAAATCGTCCAACGCCTTGATGGCAGTTTTCATGGCCTTCTCAAAGTATTCCACCTCATCAATCGCCAAGGTAAGACCAGGTAGAGACACGAACATGTCACGAGCACGGCACTTGAACCAAGGATAACCTGCAATGATGTAAGTCTCGCCATCCTTTTCATAGTGGAACTGATGCGCTGCATTAACCAAGCAAGACTGGAAGTTCGTACGAGGCGCATGCACGTCATACTCATGATCAAAGATTTTTTTCATCTGATTGGTCTTCAGTTCCTTCAATCCAGCAGCAAACACCACACTCTCACCTTTCTTGATATCAAACTCAAAGTAGCCTGGTACATACAAATCTTCCTTGTATTCATAACCCAATTCTTGCTCCTTCTGATATTCGATGCCACGATACCAAGCAGGTTCAAACACAAACTCATTCTTTTTGTTGAGCTGCATCATCAGTTCAGGATAGCCTGAGTACATGCTGGTCTTGATGCCGTTGTCAATCACATCATACCTCCTGCTGGCTTTTGCATTCTCATGCGTACATTCCTCCACACTTCGAAAAGCGAGGAAAGGACGCAAACGAAGAGTCGTCGCAGAATGAGCATCGAGCAGTGTGTAACGAATCAAGATGCGGTTCTCAAAATGCTGGAAAACCCTCTCCTTCTTCAGAATCACACCACCTACACGATAGATGGTCGTCGGCAGTTTTTCCCATTCAAACGAACGGATGTATTTATGTCCATTAGGACTGAACACATTGCCCGAATACTTGTGAAGTCCAAGATTGAACTGTGCACCATGCTGGATGACGGTCTCGTCAAGTGATGAAAGCAACACATGATTCTCGCCATCCAGTTCTTTGACAGGAACTACCAACAAACCATGATACTTACGCGTATTGCAGTCCACGATAGTGGAGCAAGAATACGCACCCGACCTGTTCGTCCGCAAAATCTCTTTAGGCAAAGACTCTTGCAGATTGGTCATTTGAGCTTTATCAAAATGCAAATAACTCATAGTTTGTTTTTTAAGGTATTATTGCTTTTAGAATTATTAGTGTTAGTTTTGATTTTTCAAATTTAGGGACTTTTTTTGGTGTACACAACCTTTCTTCGTTTTTTTTCAAAAAAAAGTTGCACAAAAACGGATTTTTCCCTAAAAACATGCTGAAAAGCAGAAAAAACAAGAAAATTTTTGTTTAATTTATAACTTGTATGTAACTTTGCATTACAAAATGTTTTTAAGGTAATGAAGAAAAAAGATGTGGCTGTCATGACCAATGCTGTGGACAGTCTTCAGGATATCATGCAGATGCTTTCACCTACGGAACAGCAAGAGTTGAAAGATCACATGTCCATACAACATTTCAAAAAAAATGAAACACTTTATCAGGAAGGTGAAGTGCCTCAGATGTTTCATTGCCTCATTAGCGGAAAGGTGAAAGTATATAAGGATGGCATTGGAGGTAGAACACAAATTGTCCGGGTCATCAAACCTGTTGAGTATTTCGGTTACCGTGCCTACTTTGCTAACCAAAACTATGTGACTTCTGCTGCCGCTTTCGAAGCTAGCACAGTCTGCCTCATTCCTATTGAGATGATGGAGCGATGGATGATGGAGAACAACCAGCTGGCACTCTATTTCGTTCGGCAGTTGGCTGTGGAAGTCGGCAATTCTGATCAACGCACCGTCAACCTCACCCAGAAACATATTCGTGGTCGTTTGGCTGAATCACTTATCTTCCTTCGCGACAACTACGGACTGGAAGAAGACGGGGCAACCCTTTCCATCTATCTCTCACGCGAAGATCTCGCCAATATGTCCAACATGACTACATCGAATGCCATCCGCACTTTGTCGGCATTCGCACAAGAAAAGATAATCGCCATCGATGGAAAGAAAATCAAAATCATCGACGGCGAAAGTCTAGAGAGAATCAATAAGATTGGTTAGTTGAGTCCTGTGACACGAATGAAAATTCTACTCTGGTGACACAATGGGCACGATAAAGTTCAGTGCCTCCTTCTCTATGCCTATTTTCATGGGCGTAGGATGCTTTGACTGCAACACTACCCCATCCAAAGAGATCAGCGCTTTATCCACCTCGTTGACAATCACTTGACGAGCACGATAAGGATGCACATTCTTATAGTTAAGGAAACGACCCTTGCCCAAGAGCCAAAAGCCCTCGAACAATTGCCACCACTTTGGACGAGTGATGAGAGAGAGGTCGAGCAAGCCATTGTAAGGAACGGAATTGGGTGTCTGTCCATAACCATGACAATTGCCAATGCACACAGACATGAAGTCCTCCGCTACGTCCTCCGTCTCAATCTTAAATGAGAAGCTATATTGCTTGCGCTCAAAGATACGACTAATCAACGCCGGAATGATAGAAAGTCTTCTGGAACCAATGATATGTGTAGCATCATTGGTAGTCTTGATGAGTCGGGCACCAAGTCCCATATTGACACAATTCAAAAAATATCTTCGTTGTGGTATATTATCATCTTGATAGGTGCAACGCCCCACATCAATCTTTCTGACATTCCGTGCAATGATGCTATCAATCACTACTTTAAAATCATCCACCGAAACACCCCAAAAACGGGAGAAATCATTAGCAATACCATTGGGAATATTGGCAAGGGCAAAATCCTCTGGCAAAGATTCACGACACTGCATGATAGCATTGACCGCACGGTTAAGAGAGCCGTCGCCTCCAACCACAACGATGGTGCTGTAACCGTTCTCACACATCATCTTCGCCAACCGTTCCACAGAATCAGGCGTCTCAGACTGCAAGAAGTCATACTGCACACCCTTCTTTTCCATATACTTACGGATCAGTTCCCAGCGCTTCTTCGACTTGTCAAAGCCTGAATGAGGATTGTAGATTACACCTATGCGATTTGTTTCTTCCATAATTCTTTCACTTGTTCAATACGTTCCTCCATCGGCATCTCCACACTGAGCCAATGAATCTGAATGCCCCGACGTTCCTCCATGCCTCGGAACCATGTCATCTGTCGTTTGGCAAACTGGTGAATGGCAATCTCCAACAGAGACACCATCTCGTCATAGTTGAGGTCCCCCAACAGATAGAGCGTGATGTATTTATATTCGAGTCCATACTTGATGAGTTGAGTGGTGGACACTCCTTTATCGATCAAGCCTTTCACCTCGTCAATCATGCCTTCGTTCAAACGAGCACGGAGACGCTGGCTGATTTTTTCACGACGGTGGTTGCGGCTGATGTCCAAACCGATAATGAGAGAATTAAAGGGTGGAAATTTTCTTCCATCGAACTCATACCCCTTAATGACGCTCTCGATATACATACCTGTACCACCACATAAGATGGGAGTCTTGCCCCGCTTGGCGATGTCATCGTAAGCATCCAAAAAACCTTTCTGCCACTCATACACATTATACCTCGTACCAGCCTCAACGATATCAATCAGATGATAAGGGATGTCCTTATCTTTCATATGGTAGTCAGCCAAGTCCTTCCCAGTGCCGATGTCCATGCCGCGGTACACTTGACGACTGTCGGCACTGATAATCTCACCGTCTATTTCATACGCCAAGTGTGCGGCAAAGGTGGTCTTGCCACAGGCTGTCGGTCCTAATATGGTGAGAAGGTCGTTCATGGATGAGATATGAAGTATGAGATTAGATGGATAGTTCGTCAAGCACCCTAATGAGTCCCTTGTTCATACCCTTGTCTGAACGGATGGCATCGGAGAAAGGTACATATACCACTTGGTCGTTGCGGATGCCAATCATCACATTGCGCTGACCGTCGAGGATGGCGTCGATCACACCGGCTCCCAATCGGCTGGCAAGGATGCGGTCACGAGCAGATGGCGAACCACCACGTTGCAGGTGTCCCAAAATGGAGACACGGACATCATACTGAGGATATTCCTTCTTCACGCGGTCGGAATAGAACATGGCACCACACTTTGGGCTTTCACTCACGATGACGATGCTAGAGTTCTTACTCTTGCGGATGCCTCGACCGATGAAATGCTCCAGTTGGTCAGCATCGGTGCTATCCTCTGGAATGATCGCAGCCTCGGCGCCACTGGCAATAGCACTATTCTGCGCCAAATAGCCGGCATCACGTCCCATCACTTCCACAAAGAATATGCGTTCGTGCGAATTGGCTGTGTCACGAATCTTATCCACACACTCCACGATGGTGTTCAGTGTCGTGTCATAACCGATGGTAAGATCGGTGCCGTAGAGGTCATTATCAATTGTGCCTGGCAAACCAATGCAAGGGACATCATATTCTTGTGCAAAAATGCGCGCTCCAGTCAGGGAGCCATTACCGCCAATCACGACAAGAGCATCAATCTCCTCTTTTTGCATCGTCTCATAAGCCTGTTTGCGACCTTCTGGTGTCATGAACGCCTTGCTACGGGCACTCTTCAAAATAGTACCTCCACGTGCAATGATACTGCTGACATCCTCGGTGGTGAACTCCTTGATTTCTCCGGTCATCAATCCCTCATATCCCCGATAGATACCCTTCACTCGAAAGCCTTTGCAGATAGCTGTGCGAGTGACAGCACGGATGGCCGCATTCATGCCTGGAGAATCACCGCCCGAAGTCAGGATACCAATACAATTGATTTTAGTCATATCATTAGTTTGTTAATTATTTCGATATTTTAATGTGTAAGCCAGAATACGCCAAGACCCACAAGCCATGCCACCAAGGCACGCCAGAGGTAATGGCGGATGTACCACTTGAAGCGAATGTTCTCCACTTCCAGTACCGCTTGTCCTGCCAACGAGCCTACGAAGAGCAGACTACCACCACAAGCACAGCAAAACGAGAGCAACTGCCAGTAATTGCCGTTCTGGACGAAGTCGGACGTGGAGCCAGCCACGGTATCGACCTGGAACAGATTCATGCCAGCCATCATCAGCGGCACATTATCCATCACCGATGAGAGCGCTCCCACTGCCAGACCATAGATATAGACATTATCGATATTATCTTCCAACCAGTTGCCCACATAGTCGAGTGCACCGCACTCTGCAAAAGCGCCCACACCTAACGAAATGCCGATGAAGTAAAGGATGATGCGCATACCGATGAACTCCGTGTTGCGGAAATAGTGACGCTGCACCAGAATCACATTGCCATCACGCTCCAGATTGCAAAGCCCCTCCACAGCCCATACTAATGCCAAAACCGACAGCGAGCCCAAGAACGGAGGCAACTTCGTGATGAAATGGAACGAAGGAATGAACCACAAGCCTCCGATGCCCACGATTAGCAGCAGAATCTTCTGCCACGACGCCAAATATGAGTCATCACCATCATACCTTGAGAGCGCTGAGAAAATCTCCACCCGACCATGCAGCTTCATGCCAATCAAGAGATTGAACACACACAAGCTCACAAATGCTGGCAAGAACAGGCCCGCCGCGTAAGCCGACGGCGTGATGGCATCGCGCACCCATAGCATCACCGACGTGATGTCACCAATTGCCGTAAAGCAGCCACCCAAACATGCCGCAATAATGATGGTGCAGGCATAAATTACGCGCTGATGATGGTTCCTCACCACTTGCGAAATGATGCTCATCATCAGCACTACTGTCGTCAAATTGTCCACATTCGCCGAAATTGCGAACGTCAGCAGCGACACCACCCATAGGAACACACGGCTGTTGCGCATACGGAGCCAGTCAATCAACGAGTCGAACACACCATTGTTGTGCAATACTTCCACAATTGTGTTCGTCGCAATCAGGAACAGAATCACGCTACAAGCCTCGGCGATGTACTTCGTCACCACATTCTCCGCCACAAAATACTTCAGACCTTCACTCGTCGACGCAGCACCCGAAAGGAACGCCCGATACTCGTCGCCATGCATCAGATAGACGAAATCCTCACCATTGAGCAAGTAAATCACCCAAGCGATCACACCACACACCATCGCCACCGTAGCACGGTTGATGTGATGCATCTGCTCTGTGCTCATCAACACAAAGCCGATAAACAACACGGCGACTATAATCAATGTCATTAACAGCATAATTCTCTCCCGTATTTTGAAGTTAAAAATTAAAAACTAAAAACTAAAAGTGAAAGAATCTCTCATCCTGACGACAGTAACTTATACCTTTAACTTTTAGTTTTTAGTTTCTTTTGGAGCGGTAGACGGGACTCGAACCCGCGACCCTCGGCTTGGGAAGCCAATGCTCTACCAACTGAGCCACTACCGCATCATTTACTTTCCGAGTGCAAAAGTAGTGAATTCTTCTGACACGAACAAAACAATTCAGAAAAAAACGTTTTTATTTTGTTTTGTGTTCGGCTTTCACTAACTTTGCACCATGATTCTGAAACGACTATCCATACTGAACTATCGCAACATCGCTACGGCAGAGCTGGATTTCTCGCCCAAGATGAACTGCTTCGTCGGACACAACGGCGAGGGAAAGACGAATGTGCTCGATGCCATACATTTCCTCTCGCTGACAAAGAGCATGGCGAACAGCATCGACTCGATGAACATCCGCCACGGACAAGAGGTGATGATGGTGCAGGGCATCTACGACCTGAACGGCACGGAGGAGGAAATCTCCATCGGTATGAAACTGCACCAGAAGAAGCACGTGAAGCGCAACCAGAAGGAATACAAACGGCTGACGGAACACATCGGGCTGCTGCCGCTCATCATCGCTTCGCCCAACGACAGCGCTATCATCGCGGGAGGAAGCGACGAGCGACGACGCCTCATGGATATCGTCATCTCGCAATACGATGCGCACTACATGACCGCCCTGACCACCTACAACAAGGCTCTGCAGCAACGCAACGCCATGCTGAAAGCGGAGGAGGAACCCGACGAGGGCGTGATGGGCATCTACGAGGAGATGATGGCAGAAAGCGGCGAGAAAATCCATCAGAAACGACAGGCGTTCGTGGAGGAATTCATTCCCGTCTTCCAACACTTCTACAGTCTCATCTCGGGCGGAAGCGAGACGGTGGGACTCCACTACACGAGCCACGGTCAGCGAGGTTCCTTGCTTGACCTCATCCGCCAGAGCCGCCCCAAGGACCGCATCGTCGGCTATTCCCTCCACGGCATCCACAAGGACGAGCTGGAGATGACTCTCGACGGCTACCCCATCAAGCGCGAGGGCTCGCAGGGTCAGAACAAGACCTACATGATCTCGCTGAAGCTCGCCCAATTCGACTTCCTCAAGCGCACGGGCAGCAAGACCACTCCCCTGCTCCTCCTGGATGACATCTTCGACAAACTCGACGCCCAGCGCGTGGAGCAAATCGTCAACCTCGTCGCCAACGATGCTTTCGGACAAATCTTCATCATAGACACCAACCGCGAGCATCTTGACAAGATTCTGGAACGGACACAGGGAGAGTATAAAATATTCCAGGTGAAAGGAGGAGAAATTGATTAAGAAACTAAAGAACCATTATGAGAAAGAGCAACACGGAACGGATTGATGCAGCCATCCAGCAATTCATGCGCATCAACGGTATTGAAACTCCATACAATCAATATCGTCTCATCGCGGCATGGCCTGTAGTGATGGGACCACTCATCCAACGCCACACTGCCAATATCTTCATCAAGAACCAAACGCTCCACGTGCAAATCACTTCGCCCGTCATCAAGCAAAACCTCATGATGCAGCACCGCGTCCTGGCTCGCAAACTGAACGAACACGTCGGTGCCCAAGTGATTGAAGACATTCACTTTTATTGAAACATTCTCTTCGTATAATAAAAAAGAGCAGCCACTTACTTGTGCTGCTCTTTTTGCATCTGCTTCCACTGTGCTTTCGCCAACTCCTGCATATCGACCACCTCGTCCTTCTCGTCCACAATCTCGAATCCAAGCATGGTCTCGATGACATCTTCCAGCGTGACAATACCTCGGAGCGTTCCGTATTCGTCGATGATAATGGAGATGTGCTCCTTCTTCTCGAGCAGCTTCTCCCAAATGGTCGATACGTCTTCGTCCTCGGAGAAAGACAGGATGGGGCGAGCCAACTCGCCCAGCTTCGTGTCGAACTTGTCCTCTGCCAAGCGCTCCAGAATCTCTTGACGCAACACATAGCCCGTGATATAGTCGCTCTCCTCGCCCTTATAGACCGGAATGCGTGAGAAGTTCTTGTACTCTTCATCGTGGTAGAACTCGCTCAAGGTCATCTCCTCCTCAGCCATCGCCACCACCACACTCGGGGTCATAATCTCGTGGGCAGCCACGCTGTCGAGCTTCAGTAGGTTCTGAATCATGCGGTTCTCCTTCTTCTCCAGCACACCCTCCTCAGTGCCCACCGTGACCATCGCCGCCACCTCGTCGCGAGTGACCGACTCTTGGTTGGACACATTACCCAGACCATGTGTAATCTTCTCCAACAGAATGACCAGCACATAGGTCATTACTATATATATATGTATAATATTGCTGGCAGGTATCGCCAGTTTGCGCCAATACGTAGAGCCGATCGTCTTGGGCACTATCTCCGAAAACACCAGGATGAGGAACGTGAACACGCCCGACACGATGCCCACAAATAGGCTCGTCTCATCAGACGCCACAAATCGGGACGCCGCATATCCTGCTGCAGTGGAACCGACGAGCGAAGCGCCCACTGTGTTTGCGATGGTGTTGACAATCAGAATGGCAGAGATAGGACGGTCGATGTTGGTCTTATACTGTTTGAGGCGCTCCCAACCCTTGGCGCCTTGCGTTTCAAGGGTGGTCACATATGACATCGGAGTGGAAAGAATCGTTGCTTCCAGCACAGAACACAGTGCCGAAATGATCAACGACAACAACATGTAAGTAATTAAAAGAGTTATCTGGGAATCCATACGTTTGTGTCTGAATACTATATTTTCTCGCCGTAAGCGAGGTCGCCCGCATCGCCCAATCCTGGCACAATGTAGCAGTGCTCATTCAGTTCCGGGTCAATGGCTGCACACCAAAGCGTGACATTGTCATAATCGGCAAAAGCCTTCTTAATGTAGTCAACACCCTTCTGCGCTGCAATAACACAGCAGAGATGCACTGTGGCAGGAACACCCTTGGTGCAGAAGGCGTGATAGCCCAACTCAAGGCTACCGCCAGTGGCGAGCATGGGGTCAGCAATGATGAGCGTCTTGTCTGTGAGGTTGGGAGAAGCAATATATTCAATCTTGATGCCCACCTCCTTACACTCCTTATCCTTGTAGTAACGATAAGCTGAGACAAAACCATTGCCTGCATGGTCGAAAACATTCAAGAATCCCTGATGAAAGGGCAAACCAGCGCGGAAAATGGTGGTCAGCACCAGATCGTTATCTGCCGTTGATGCCTTCGCCTTGGCGAGAGGAGTCTGAATGGTCTTAACCGAATATTTAAGAGTCTTACTGATTTCGTACGCCATCATCTGACCGATGCGTTCCAGATTGAACCTGAAACGAGCATGGTCTTTTTGAATGTTCACATCACGCAGTTCTGCCACATACTGATTGATGACAGTGTTCTGCTTTGCGAAATTAATTACTTTCATCGTATTGAAGATTTGATGCAAAGGTAGAGATATTTTTTCACATAGGAAAACTATTTTTCCAAAATTGTATGAAATCGCAAGTACGATTAGCCATATCCATCGTGTTTTTATCACTTTCAATAAGAAAAAGCCCATTTTGCCATGACAAAGGCACAAAATATCCACAAAATGCTTTTGATATGACTTTTTTTCTGTAACTTTGCAAAAATTAATTCAAAACTTCACAGGCATTCGTGCCTACAATATAGAGAGAAAGAGTCGTCTTTTATTGGTCAGACAGAGTTCTTACACTCGTTACCACTAAAGACGAGTAAAAGAGAGATATGGGAACAGAAAAGCATCTTCAATTTGGCGTGTTCTTGATTGACACGGTATTATTGACTGCCTTTGTGATTGGATTTTACCACCTCATGCGCTACATCTCGCCTGAGTCTGTGAGCAACATCCAGAACATCCCATGGTTAATCCTTATCTATATTATCGGATTTTCATTCAGCTATTTCCTGTTTCCTTCGCTCATCCAAGTCCGACTCATCAGATCGGAAGCCATCATCACACGTGTTGTATACACCTGTTTTATGATGCTTCTTTTTATTTCACTCATCATTTTTGTATCGCGTCCTTTTGCCGATTTCCCAAGGAAATTCTTGTTCTATTCAATGTCGACATATCTGGTATTCCTGTTGGTAGAGCGCACCATTTTGAGAAAAATTCTCTTACGTTTCCGTGCCAACAAAGGGAACACCAAGACCATTGTCCTTATCGGCAATGAGCGAACGGTACACCACTTATATGAAATATTGAAGACTCCTATCTATGGTTATAACATTGCAGGTTTTTTCTACGATGGAGAATGTGACAACTCTGAAATTGCCAGCATGAGATTAGGTGGAGTTAGTGACATATACGGATGGATAGCCAACCATCCTCGCATTAACGAGATATATGGCTATTTCCCGAAGGAGCAACACGACACCATCAACATGATGAGCAAGTTTTGCGACAACCATTTAATCCGCTTCTATTATATCCCAGCCATCAACGTGTTCAAGGGCAACATGTCCATTTCCTTTATGGAAGACATTCCTGTTATTGCACGTCGAGAAGAGCCTCTGAGAAAGAGTAAGAACAAGTTTATTAAAAGAGTCTTTGACATAATCTTCTCGTTATGCGTACTCATACTGGTGTTCCCGTGGATGTTCATCTTAGTAGCCATTATGATTAAAATTCAATCGCCTGGTCCAATCTTCTTCTTGCAGGAAAGGACTGGTTTGGATGGCAAGGTTTTCAAGTGTATCAAGTTCCGCTCAATGCAAGTGAACGATGATGCAGATGAATTGCAAGCAACAAAGGATGATTCTCGGAAATTTCCATTTGGCAACTTCATGCGTAAGACAAACATCGACGAGATTCCGCAGTTTCTTAACGTATTGATGAATGACATGTCCGTCGTGGGTCCACGTCCACATATGCTGAAACACACTGCTGAATATTCCAAACTCATCAGCCACTTTATGGTACGTCATTTCGCAAAACCAGGCATCACAGGATTAGCACAAGTAAATGGTTTCCGTGGTGAAACTCGCTACATAGACCAAATGGAGGGACGTGTAAAGAAAGACATCGAGTACATAGAGAATTGGACATTCCTGCTCGACCTCAAAATCATCATCAAGACAATCGCCAATATGTTCGGCAATGAAGAGGAAAAGGCTTATTAACAAAAAACAATACAACAATCAATAAACAAATTTAGTAAAGACAAACAAACATGGCTTTCTTAGATATTTTCAAAAGAAAAAAGAAGGAGAATGTGGGTGGAATGGAAGATTTCATGACACTGATCCGTGTTTACTTCCAGAGCGTGTTGGCAGCCAATCTTGGCATATCCAACCTCTCTGCCCTACCAGACCTGCTCACATTCAAGCGCACACTTCATGTGGCAACCGTCAACAACAAGCTGGGGCTTGGTGAGAAAAAGACATGCGCAAAGATGCTTCAAGACCTGTATGGCATCAGTGATAGCTTCTTCAAGGAGATAGACCAAAGCATCAAGAAAGGATGCCGTACACAGAATGACGTTAGCCGCTACCTTTATGCTTTTCAAGGATTCACCCAAGACACCATGATGCTGGTGGGTAACATTCTGAAATGGAAATTCCGCATCCCTGGTTTCATGAAGAAGATGGTGAAGAAATTGACTGACAGCACCGTGCATGACATTCTGACAAAAGACACATGGGATGATGATGGCGTAAGGAAATCCGTCTTCTCAGTACGTCGTTATCAACAAATGCTTGGATTCAGCGAAACATGGATTCAAGAATATGTTTATAACCTCATCACATTGGCAAAAAAGGAGCCCAATCCATCCGATGAAGAAGTGGCAAAGGCTCAAGCTAAAATGAAAAAATAAGGACAAACCAAAAAAAAATGCATAAAAGGTTGGTTAATTCCACCCAAATCTATAAATTTGCATAAAAATTTGTAATCCGCGTTTAATGCACACGATCTTTCATCATGACAGCAGAAGAAAGACAGTCAATGAAGAACTTTGAAGCGAAGGTACGTCATGTCATCGCTCAATTCCGTGTGCTTAAGCAGGAAAATGCCGACCTGTACGCTGAACTGGAAAGCAAAGATGAAGAAATCAAAAAGCTCAAAACCGAACTGATTCAGAGCAAAAATGATTACAACAATCTGAAATTGGCCAAAATGATTGAAATCAGCGATGCCGACATCAAGGAATCGAAGATGAAAATCACACGACTGGTTCGTGAAATCAACAAATGCATCAGCATCCTATCCACCGGCACAGAAGATGACGGTAGCGATATAAAAGGATAGCACTTCTGAACAACGCGTGAAGAAGATACTCACCAAAAAGAAACTGTATTTCTGTCATGGCAAATAAACTGAACATCACCGTAACGATTGAAGATATTCGACTACCTCTTCAGGTATCATCCCCCGAAGAGGAAAAGGTATATCGTGACGCTGCATCCAACATACAGCGCCGCATTCAGAGATTGCGTGATGCTTATCCTCAATTGCCAAATGACAAATACTACTATGTAATGGCAATGCTCAATACGTCTGTAGAAGCCGTGAAAGCATCGAACAGGACTGATACGCAACCATACATAGAGATGATGCATGACCTTGAAAAAGAGATAGAATCACTCGACATCAAGTAGAACTTATAACAGCTGTATACATTATAGATATGTGAAGCTGTTTTCCATATCACGGAACTTTAAGGCACAATTTCAGGTGTTCACATAAATATCCAGATGTGAATGACTTGAATTGTGCTTTTTCTATATTGTAAAACCCTATAAACAAAAACATTAACATGGATATATTATTAACAATAAGCATTGCAATTGGTTGCTTGATCTTAGGAGGATTCTTGGGCTTTGCCCTGTTCCGCTACATCATCAAGCAAAGATACAACCAAATCATTAAGGAGGCTGAAATTGAGGCAGATGCACTCAAAGAAAAGAAGCAGCTGGAACTCAAAGAGAAGTTCCTGAACAGAAAATCAGAACTGGATAAAGAAGCCAACCAACGCAACCAGAAGATGCAGGTTTATGAGAACAAGTTGAAACAACGCGAACTCACATTAAATCAGCAAAGTGATGAACTCCAAAAGAAACAGAACGAGGTGGAATCACAGCGAATCAACCTCTCGAAACAGCAAGAGAAATTGGATGCACTCATTACGGATCAGCGTTCACAATTGGAGACCATCTCTGGTCTGACTACGGAAGAAGCCCGCGAGGCACTTATCGAATCATTGAAGGATGAGGCCCAAACCCAAGCACAGCAGTACATCAACGAAATCATGGATGAGGCTAAGATGACCGCCAACAAAGAAGCGAAGAAGATTGTCATCCAGTCCATTCAACGTGTGGCCAGCGAAACGGCAGTGGAGAATTCTGTCAGTGTGTTCCACATTGAATCCGACGAAGTAAAGGGCCGCGTGATTGGTCGTGAAGGTCGCAACATTCGTGCATTGGAAGCTGCTACGGGTACTGAAATCGTGGTAGATGATACGCCAGAAGCTATCGTCATCAGCGCCTTTGATCCTATCCGCCGTGAAATCTGCCGTCTGGCACTTCACCAGCTGGTTGCAGATGGTCGTATCCACCCTGCCCGCATCGAAGAAGTTGTTGCCAAAGTGAAGAAGCAGGTGGAAGACGAGATTGTGGAGACAGGTAAACGCACTTGCATCGACATGGGCGTACATGGTCTGCATCCCGAATTGGTACGAATCGTAGGCAAGATGAAATATCGTTCTTCTTATGGCCAGAACCTGTTGCAACATGCCCGTGAAACTGCCAATCTCTGTGCTGTGATGGCTGCAGAGTTGGGTCTCAATCCCAAGAAGGCTCGCCGTGCAGGTCTGTTGCACGACATCGGCAAGGTACCAGACGAACAAATTGAAATTCCACACGCTTTATATGGTGCACAATTGGCGGAAAAATACAAAGAGAAACCAGATATCTGCAATGCCATCGGTGCTCACCATGACGAGATGGAGATGACTACGTTGTTAGCTCCTATCGTGCAGGTGTGTGACGCCATCAGTGGTGCACGTCCTGGCGCACGTCGCGAGATTGTCGAGGCTTATCTGAAGCGCTTGAATGATCTTGAAAACTTGGCAGCAAGTTATCCTGGCGTTACCAAAACGTATGCTATTCAGGCAGGTCGCGAGCTCCGCGTCATCGTAGGTGCTGACAAAATTTCGGATAAGGAAATCGATGCTCTCAGCGCTGATATCGCTAAGAAAATACAAGACGAAATGACTTATCCCGGACAAGTAAAAATTACCGTCATCCGCGAGACTCGTGCTGTTGCTTTCGCAAAGTAACACACATTATCTTGCCATCCCATGAAGCGAGTTATTCTGACCTCATTATTGGCAACCACTATCAATGCCTTTGCCCAGTCACCAGACTTGGGTAAAGGCATTTCATATTCCGTTGAGATGTCAGGAAAGCTGTCTGACGGAAAACATGCTCCTTTCTGGCTCACTGCTAACCGATACGGATTACCTTCTGTGGAAAGGAACTCCGCCTACATTCGTGGAGGTGTGTATCGAAGTGCTGAAAATGATTCTACCAGACATTGGGACATTGGATATGGTGCAGATATAGTCATTCCCTCCAACCATACAAGCAACTTCTTCGTGCAGCAACTCTATGCCGATGTACGTTGGATGAAGGGGACACTCACTATCGGTCAGAAACAGCAGCCCATGCAGTTGAAGAACAATGAACTCAGCAGCGGTTCGCAGACATTTGGCATCAATGGCAGACCCTATCCCGAAATTCGTTTAGCTCTATCCGATTATTGGGATATCCCCTACACTAAAGGATTCCTCGGCTTTAAGGGGCACATTGCTTTCGGAATGCTAACCGACAATCATTTTCAAAAGAAATTTGTCAAGGGGAAAAGTCATTACGACCAAGATGTGCTCATGCATACCAAAGCCGTCTACATAAGATTCGGCAAGAAGGAGAAGCCTTTTAACGTCGAAACAGGTTTGGAAATGGCATCACAATTTGGTGGCACACACTACGAACGCATCAAAGATGGGTACCAGCAAATGAAAAGCAACCACAACCTCAGGTCCTTTTGGCATGCCGTAATGGGTGGAGGCTCCGATGCTACTGACGGAAGTGTCAAAAACACCGAAGGCAATATGTTGGGCAGTTGGGTGCTCAGACTCAATTACAACACGAAGACTGTACGCTATGGATTCTATGCCGACCATTTCTTCGAAGACCATTCTGCCATGTTCCACATCAACTATGACGGTTATGCCTACGAGAATGGACAAATGAAGAAAAAGGACAATCGCTATATTATCTATCCGCTCAAGGATATCATGCTCGGAGCGGACATCTATATGAAGAACTTCCAATGGGTGACCGATGCAGTCGTGGAGTATGTCTACACACGCTATCAAAGCGGTCCCGTCTACAACGACCGCAGCGCTTTTTTCCCCAACCAAATCGCTGGTGTAGATAACTACTACAACAACTCTCTTAAGCCAGGATGGCAACATTGGGGACAAGCCCTCGGCAACGCACTCTACCGTTCCCCTATTTACAATGAAGACCACCGCCTCAAGTTTGAGTGTAACCGTTTCACAGCATGGCATTTCGGCATTACAGGTCAACCCACCAAGAATCTCCATTATCGTATTCGTGCCTCATGGCAGGAAGGCATCGGCACTTATGACACGCCCTACCCCAATCCTAAACACAACGTTAGTCTGGGTCTTGAAACGAACTATCGTGCAGACCAATTCTACAAGGGTCTCAGCGTTGGAGCCTCTTTAGGGTTCGACCGTGGTGAGCTGATGGGAAACAATACTGGCGGCATGCTCACATTAAGACTCGAACGATGACACACATGAAAAAAATTATATACATATTCCTTGCATGCACCCTCCTCGCCTCATGCGACTGGGAAGTATTGAACAACAGCAAGATGGACGGCAACTGGCAATTGCGCCAAATCGACACCCTTGCCACAGAGGGCATCTGCGACATGGCTTACAGTTACATTTATTGGGGCATCCAAGACAATTTGTTGCAGGTGAGAGACATTGACAACAACAACCAAAGAATCTTCTTCCGCTACAACGAGCAAGGTGACAGCCTCACCATCTATAGTCCATATCTGGCTATTACCAAGAATGAACTTATACCCATAGAAGACATCCAAACCCTCCTGCCTTTAGGAATCATAGGTATAGAAGATCGCTTCTTCATCGAGAAGTTAAACGGTGAAAAGATGGTTTTGAAAAATGAGTGCTACCGTCTTCACTTCAGGAAATATTAGAACTGACAGTAGAACTATGAGCTCCACAAAAAAACATAAACTTTAAATGGGAAAAATTGGCCAACCTTTGCAATATATAACACTTTTTTACGTTATATAAGCAATAAGAAATGAAAGCATGGCTATCAATTACATCTATATCATCATTGCCTTTGCCATCAGTCTCGTGTTCTCGCTGGTATGCACACCACTCATTGTGAGACTTTGCAACACACATGAGCTCTTCGACCTTCCAAACGCGCGGAAAGTGCATAAATACAGCATACCAAGACTGGGGGGGACATTGTTCATGCCCTCCTTGGGACTAGGTGCTGTCATCACGCTGATCATTATGTACCAGACCATCAACACCAATTGGGAATTCAGACTATCCAACGTGATGATGATTATCGGTGCCATTATAATATATCTGTTCGGTATCTTCGACGATTTAAAGGGCATGAAGGCCACCCACAAATTCATCATTCAGACTATTGCCGCCCTCATCTTCCCACTTTGCAACCTGATGATCAGCAACCTGCACGGCCTCTTCGGTATCCATGAGATTCCCATCTGGATTGGCTATCCCCTCACTGTATTCGTCATCTTACTCATTGTCAATGCCATTAACCTCATCGACGGCATTGACGGACTGGCCTCTGGACTGGCTTTCCTGATTTTAGGCTCCTATGCCTACCTCTACCATGAACTCCATGCCCACCTCTTCAGCATTATCAGCACCAGTTTGGCAGGTGCCACCCTCGCCTTCTTCTTCTTCAACATGTATGGCAAAGTGGGGCGTCTTAAGACCTTCATGGGCGATTCTGGCAGCCTCTTCCTCGGCTACGTCATTGCCTACCTCGCCATCAAATATCAAATGACACAAGAACCCCTAGGGTTCCCCTACCGTGAAGAATCCCTGCTTATATCCTTCACGCTCGTCTTTCTTCCCTGCATTGATGTCATCCGCGTGGCCTTGTGGCGCAAGTTTAACGGCAAAGCCATGTTCGAGCCTGACAAGACCCACATTCACCACCGCATCATGCAGATGGGGCTTGACATGCACCAAACCCTCGCTGTCATCATCACCCTTTTCATCTCCATCTGCCTCATCAACTACGGCCTGTATGTTGGTGAACTCGCAACAGCTTACATCGTTGGTATTGACATCGCGATCTACAGTGTGTTCATCTGGGTGGTAGGAAAATTACAGCTATCTACCACCTGAAAAATAAGTCGCGTGGCATCCTGTTAAAAACATTACCATACACCCCAATATGTAAAAAGCGTTTTTAGTTTCCGCCACCAAGCTTTTTACTCCGAGATGTAATAAATTGCAAGATGGCACGAACCCTTTTCTCAATGGTCAATTCTTTCATGGTAGCCAGTGTTGCAATAGACATCTGCTGACGTAATTCTGGTTTGATGAGGAGTTCGTTGATGCCTTCGGCTATTTGTTTCACATCCATAGGATCCACCAAGATGGCATTTTTGTCATCGAGTATGTCTGTGTTGAATGGCAGGTCCGAAGAAATGACAGGCAATCCACATGCCATTGCTTCAACGATGGCATTGGAGCATCCCTCAGCTAAAGTAGGGAGCACGAACACATCTGCCGCATTTAAATATATGGGAATATCTTCGTGTGGAAGAGCTCCTTTGAAGAGGATCCCTTCGCACAAAGGCTCTTCCACATCGGCTCCTGCAGGAACGCCAATGAATATAGACTTGATGCTTGGATTATTGAGCAAAGTAATAGCTTCAGACACTCGACGACATCCCTTCCTTTTGTTAAATCTGCCACAATATGCCACAATAAAATCATCCTGCGAATAACCAAGCGCCTTCCGTGCTTCTTTCTTTCCTGCGTGATAGAAAAGCTTTTCGTTAACGGCATTAGGAAGAACTATACATTTTGAATCATCGGTCAATTGATGCATAATGCTCTCCGTACGATTCTTTGTGGACACGCAGATGACACCTCTTGTGTGTTTCCTCAACCGAGCGATACGTTGCGGACCAATATAATTCTCTATGTCTATCTCATCCTCTCCAGAAGCCACAAAGGTAGGGATATCATTTCTGATGGCATAATCGATAATTTGGTCTGCTGCAATCCAGAAATGCGAATAAATCAAGTCGGGCTTACATTTGAGCATCCTTGCCACCATATCCTTTGTAAAACGGTCGATTAGCTGGGATAGTTTTCCAAATCGCCCCTGCCCCAGTGTGATTGTGAAGGGCCTTAGGATGGTCATTTCATGCGCCCCCTCATGAGTATTTACCATAACCTTGCTCTTAGGCCAACAAAGGGGCATCTTATGTCTCCAACATGTGGTTAGGGATTGGGTTGTCAATATGGTAACTTCCACACCCTGACGTACCATCTCTTCTGCCAATACAGCGACAAAGGCGGTCAGTTGATTCTTTTTGGACGGATATGATTTCGCAGAAATGAGTATATGCATATCTTTATTCTCCTTATTCAATGTTGCGGACATTATTGTCCTTCTCTTCTGCCATGACCGCCTCTTGATGAGCCACTTCACGGATATAAACATCCTTAGTTTCGTCCAAAATACAGGTATATGGATAGAAATAGTCATAATAGTGCGTTCGGGTGGACTTGTATGTCACCATATACTGAAGGATTATGAGGAACACTGTCCCCATCAACGTGAAGAGTCTAACTATAAGATGCTTTTTGTACCTAAACATCGTGTAGATGAACTCGGTCATCATAGCAAGATAGAACACACGCACGTAATTGAATACTCGTGTAAAACCAGCAAAAGCGCTTGCCACTATGCCCAGCATCACCATGAACGCCAACACATGCTCCATACATTTTCGTCTAACCGAATCCGTCTCATTCTGCATAACGGTGTACATAATAATGAAAGGAAATATAAGATAGGTAATAGCCGAACGCAGAAATCCGAAAATGGTGCTGGCCTGAAGCGAGTAAACCAACACCTTCTTGACGAGTTCACCCATTCCTCCAAGTACTGACAGCATCACTCCACCCAAAATGCGGTCGCTAAGCAACCAGATACCAAATGCGATACAAAAAGCTATGACCAATGTCTTCCAACTCACCCTAAAAAAGGCAAAAGGGAACAGCAAAACTACTGCTGCCGAGACATGAAACAGCAATCCAATGGGCAAAGTTACAAAATAGAGCCATTTTTTTCCTGTCATCCATCCATGCATGCCGACCAGCACGAAAGCCAAAGCAAATCCCTCGCGCATGATTTCAGTGTTGAAGACAAAATACTGTAAAGTGAAGAAATATACAAGCAGGAAAAGGAAATAACGGTGAGTATATTTGCTTACCAAATAACAAACTGAGATGTTAATCACCGCACTTTGTATCAGCTGCACCACATAAAAAGATCTAAAGGCTACTTTGGCAAAAGCGTTCACCAATGTCCAAAGAGGCATCTGTCCTCTCAGCATGAACTGAATCCATATAAAATCCTTCGCTTCCTCAACACTCTCAGGATATGTCTCGAATTCTTCCATATAAACAAACTTGTCACCGCCCAATCCATAACTGAATCCCGTAAGACACACCAGATAGCCACACATCAGCCACAATCTGTGCTGCTTGTGGCTGTCGTATTCTTCTATCCTATCGTAACGATAAGAGAAATATGCTGTCAGCAATATGAATATGAGGTAAAAAACACTCATGCTCTGTCTATTTTTATGTTTAGTTCCCTTTCTATAAACTTGACTAAGGCTTCTGGCCTTATCAATTCCTGATAGGGATTACCTCCTTGAAATGCATCCGTTCGTTTAACAAAATCCCAATCAAAATCGCTTTCATCGTGAAACACAGAGATATATCTTTCATCATAAACCTCTGAGTCTTTTATCCGCTCGCTATTCGTCATAAGCTTTTTGTTCAATGATATTGCCTCCCATGTTCTATACGTAGGACTTGATGCATTGTGCTGCAACATCTCCACTACACATCTGCTTTCCGCACAGTAACGCAAATTATCCATATATGGTATGGGCACATCAGAATATACCATCCCCTCGCACTCAATCCTTTCGTTACATGGCACTTCCAGCATCACAAAATGACACTTTAACCCTCGTTCCGACGCTGCCCTGCAAATGTTCACCAAATGATTCAATCGTCCCTTGTCACGACCTAGAAAAAACAAATCATATCGGTTCCCGAGCATCTCCTTCTCAAGATGAATCGGTGAAAATACCGTAGGATGATATGAAATGCCATATCGCAAGGAATCTTCTTTATCGTAACTAATCACCAAGTCTGCATATTTTTTCAAATAATCCACATCTACAGGTCGGCACAAATAGTGATCTCTTATAGTTGCAATCAGATCTTGAGCAAAACAAACAATCCGGGCCTCTGGATAGTTCTTTCGTAAATAAGGCAGCAACTCTATCCCCCCTTCCATTCTCATCCAATGGTCTGTAATCAAAAAACATATTTTATCATCCGCCACACCCTGCAAATACGAACCATTCCAACACCGTTTCCCTGGCAATTTTATCATTTTGTTCAGTTTCGGATTGAAATGCACCCTTTGCAGAAGTCCCCGCAATCCTGTTGGCCTGAACGTATGGATATACATAATCTTTGGATTTTCGATCCAATCACGATACGCAGCCCGATAGACATCCCAATCGTCCCCAAACACTATCAATCTATACTTACCCATCCTTCCCCTCCTTCACAAACTTCACATAATAATAAATTAAGCACGAAAAATAAACCACATCGCAAATGATGGTCGTAGCAATGGCACCATTCGTGTTGAACAAAGCCACCAGCACAATGTAACCCAGAATCTTAAAAAATCCATTCGCAATGCTTGCATTCCTCACCGATACGCCCTGCCCATGCGAACACAAATATCTATTGAACATATCACCCAGACCATGAATACAAAACCCCACTGAAAGCATGGATGCATATAAACCCACAACCGCATAGCGCTCAGAATAAAGATAAATGACTACAGGACGAATCAATAAGAGGAAACACACACAAGTGACTATCGTCATCAACACGGTAAAGAAAATCACTTTAGTTGGAATGCATGGCTGTTTGGCAAACTTCTTGAAATATGTCGTACCCACAATCGTGGGCAGAGCTGCCAAAGGAGCCGTCACGGTGAGAGCCAGCGTGTAAAATCCCACCTCACTATTGTCTTTATTGAAATGTCCCAAAGAAATACCTGCCAGATAGTTTGTCGCCACCATGACCAGCGAACCAATATACAGTTGAACACCATACCGCTTGTTTTCTTCATGCAGATTCTCCCATATGGGCTTTAGTTGACGAAACAAGGGCTTGGTCGAAATAATAATACCAATATACACCAACGAATATACACCCCACTGCAACAGAATCATCCGCTCCGAAGTTGCCCCAAACCGAGAGTACAACACATAGCCCAACGGTACATATACCAAGAAAGGTAACAACCTTGCCAACGCCAAACGGCCCATCTGATTGTCTCCTTGAGTCGTTTGATCAATATAATTCAAGAAAAGCGGATAAAAACATACAGGAATCGATATCAAAAAAAGTACAGCCACCACAGGTTTGTTCAGATGCAGGAAATAACAAACGCCCATCAGCACACAAAGCACTACGCACGCCAAAACCAAAATCACAACCATCATTCCTTTGACCCTACGAACATACCACCTATCGTCCGACAATGCCATCAAACGGGCTCCGGATAGGAAATAGCCAAAGAGCAAGAATGCAGAGATGAAATTGATGATATTCTGAACATACCGCACATCACCATAATCAGCTGGTTGCAAGAAGTGAGTGTTCACAATTGAAGACAACATGCCAAGCAACACTCCGAGAAGTGTTGACACATACAGAATGACAATCTGTTTCTTATGCTTAGACTCTCCCATGAACATCACTCTTGTACAGCCTCTATCAGAACCAATCCTTCAGTTCCTTGCGGTACAAATACATCACAGTTCCTATCGTTGCCAAGAAAAGCATCACAGCCACAAAAATCATACGTTTAGGTCCTGCGGGTTTAACGGGAACTGTAGCATTTGTCAGTGTCGTGAAAACAGGAGTACGCGCCTGCAATTCTGCCATCGCATTCTGTTCATTGGTCATCATGGCACTGTGGATATTAAATTTCAGCTGCATCGCATTTTCCAAAACGGCCTGTCTTGTCTTCACATTTTGCAAGAAGGGGTTCTGATGAGCATCAACAAAAGCGGAATACTCTTGGCATGCCTGATCATATGCAATCTTCGCATCCGCAGACAATGACTTATAATGTTCGTAATCCACCCGTGCCTTTTTTGTGCGGTATTCTGTGATGAAATTTTGAAGATGCTCTTTAATACTGTCAGCCAACAACGCGCACACCAAAGGATCCTGATCCGTTACGGTAATCGTCACAACATCAGTCGTTCTACTATACGTACATTCCACATTATCCCGTACCTCATTCAAAACATCAGTTGTCTCTTCGGTTAAATGGAAAGGATCAAAACGTTTTCCATCCTTTCCTGGTATCACTAGCTCCTCTCCTGCAAATAAAGACTTAATCCATCTTTTCGCCATATTCACTGGCACCATGAGGTAATTCTTCTTTTTATATTTCTTGAGATAGGTATAATAGTCTGTAGTCAAACTATCCTCCAGAGTTGTCACCTGAATATCAAACAACCCCACCAGAAACTCCGTGGAATTAAACAAATCTGGATACAGCAGAGGATAAATGGCATCGGCCGAACCACTTCCTATATTTAGGCCAAAACCAGAAGCAAGCGAAGCCAATCCACCTACACTTTTCGATTCCGCCGACTCTGGAGCAACAGACACTTCTGTCGTATAATATCGTGGCTGAGGAAGAATCCACGCACATGACAGTACGAACGTAATAATCCACACTTTCAGGAACAGCGCTTTATGATTCAAAAGCATTTGCCAGAAACGTTTAGAGTCAATGGACAATTGTTCTTTTTTCTTTTTATTATCCATATTATAAAATATTATTCGCCGCTTCTTAACAGCCAAAACGGCATACCACTTTACTAATTAAATGATTTACGCTACAAAGTTATGTATTTTATTCTGAAAAAAAGCATCTTAACAACAAAATTTAGTGAAAGACGCTTTACTACCCTCCCCCATGGCCGTAAAATGAATAAAAAATGAGAGGAAACTAAAGCCTATTACCACACACAATAAACAAGTTCATTTTACGTTCATTAAAATAAATGACTCACAACACTTATACTTTCGTTCAAAAGAACATGAAAAGGATACTTTTTTTTCTCTTTCTTATATTCTCAGCACACAAAGTCATTGCTGACACCTATTACGACCAGGCAAAAACAGACTTGAAAGCTTTCTTTTCAAAAAGTAATGCCACATATGTCATCAGATACGCCCACAAGCAAAATGAACGCATCACCCTCCCAAAAAATGTCATCATCGATTTTCAGGGAGGCAGCCTTTCTGGGCCTATCACCTTCAGAAACACAATGTTGAAAGGGAATGTAAAACTACAAGGATCTTCTATCAGCGGAACCATCCAGAACAAATCTTTCAATGCGCAGTGGCTATGCTATGCAGATGGGAAGAGGGATGATGCCGCCAACATTAATGCTATTCTACAAATCAGCAAAGAAGTTGTATTTCCCAAAGGAATTTATATGCTGGTCAGCATGCATCAACCTATCTATAAAATCAACAAGCCCTATCATCTGGGCATCAACCATTCCAACATAGCACTGAAAGGAGAGAAAGGAGCAATCCTCACCACCAAAACTAAGGCCGGTACGCTGTGCATATACAGCAAGCCGTATGACATTCCCAATTCCATTCATGACATCAAGATAGAGGGACTTACTTTCATGGTACAGAACGAAATAACTGAATGGGATGATTATCAAGAGCATTGCCATACGGTGAGCCTCATCGGGGTGAACAGATGCGTAATAGAAAACTGTACCATCCACAACTTCTGGGGAGATGCCATCTGCATGAACCACTATGGCGACAATGAGAACACGGGCGAACGTACACGCAACATGAATGTAGTGGTGCGCAATAATCAAATCGACGGTCACAAATGCTGCAACCGTAATGGTGTTTCTGTCATCAACGGCCAAAATGTCATCATCGATAATAATCAAATCATCAATACATCCCACCATAATATGCCAGGGGCGATAGATATTGAGGCCAACAATAAAGCATATACCATTGACAACATCAAAATCAGAAATAACAGGATAGATAACTGCCAAGGAAAGAATGGTGCTATCAGTGTCATATCAAACAAAGAGGGTTCACCTGCCCATAACATCGAGATAACGAACAATAGAATCACCAATAGCCGCAGGGCTTTCAGATTTTACGTGTGGACAGACTATGCCACCTCCAACATCACAGTGAAAGACAATAAAGTAGACAAGAACACAGACCCGTGGATATGGAACGGAAAAGGGCGCACGCGAAATTGGGTGTTCACAGGAAATACATTTCTCCACAAAACAAATGTCAAATTCGGACAAGATATCAAGTTTGAAGGGTTGACCTACCAAAACAATCGTTTCAAATAACCTATCCTTATTGCAGAATAACCTTACTTTATTGAAAAACAAGCGGTCTCTGCTACGTGAATGATAGAGGGCTGATTTTTAGTTTTTGTTCAAACCTTTTCCCTCTAATCGATGATAGACCTCTATATGCTTGTCCACCACCATTTTCAGAGAGAATTCTTTCTCGGCCTTTTCCCTACTCTTCCTACCCATCACTTCACGCAAGGACTTGTCCCGAATGAGCACAAGAAGTTTTTCAGCCAAAGCATCGCTGTCACGTGGAGGAATCAAGAAACCGTTCACTCCATCTTCTACTGTATCACGACATCCAATAGAATCACACGTCACGATAGGACGACCAGCTGCACATGCTTCAATTAGCGACAAAGGAACACCCTCACGATAATAGCTAGGGAAGGCCATAATGTGTGATGTCATTAACAAATCCTTCACATCCCTCCTAAAACCTAACCACTGAAGATACACTCCATCGCAACGCGCTTCCAGTTCTTCTTTCCTAATGCCATCGGGATTGTTGGACAGATCGCCACAGAGAAGAAACTCTACCTCTTGGCCACACTCTCCACGTAATTTCTCCGCAGCCTCAATCAGGGTCATCGTGCCCTTCTCCTTCACCATGCGTGCTGTAAAAATCACCCGAATCTTTCCAATAGAAGGTTCAGGCACATAGTTGAATTCATTCAAATCGACGCCAGAGCCTTTCACAAAACTACACTGCTCGTCTGTCACGACACCATGCTGCTTGAACAATTGCATGTCTTCTCTATTTTGGAATATCTCCTGTACATTCTTTCCTGCATTGCTCCAAGCCATCACCTGCATCACAGAACGTGCCACAAAAGATGGTCTCTCACCGGAAAACAAGACACCAAGGCCACAAACAGCATTCACCACTCCTGGCACTTTAGACAACTTAGCTGCAACGCCTCCCCACAGAATAGTCTTCAGTCCGACATGATGAACAATATCGGGCTTCCGCTGTCGATATAGCTTCCAAAGGAAAACAAATGTCTTCAATTCCTCCCTCAGATTCATTCCTGTTGGATTAATCGGCAGTTCTATCATAGAAAAGCCTAATGCTTTCACCTCATCAGCCCGTCCCGTGTCTTTGCAGACAATGGTTACATCAAACCCTTCCACTTGCGCTTTCAATGCTATATCTTTTCTGTGGCTAAGAAAGAATCTGTCTTCATTCACCACCATTATGAGTTTCTTCATCTCAACGACTTATATATTTCTAGGGTTTCACAAGCATTCCTATCCCACGAAAATCTATCGAGATTAGGACTCAGTAAGGCTTTCTTCTCCGCAATATAATCCTTATCATACAAACAATGCCAAAGAGCCTGCTCCATCTCCTGTATGTTCAAAGGGTCGAAGTAGACTACACTATCTCCACACACTTCTGGCATGGAAGAAATCTTGGCCACAGCGGAAATGGTTCTAAAACATGCCGCTTCCAACGGCGGGAAGCCAAAGCCCTCATAATATGAAGGAAAGGCAAAAACAGCAGCGTTCTGGTAAAGCCACAATAGCAATTTGCGAGAAACGAAATCCAAATAATAAACATCTTGCATTTCTCCAATGCGTTTGAGTACATTCTCATAATGATGTCCCCTTTTCCCAACAATCACCAACTTTACGTCTGTTGCCTCAGGCTTCTCCTTCAATAGCGCAAAAGCATCAAGAAGGCGTTCATAATTCTTACGAGGTTCTATATGACCAACAGACAGAATGAAATGTTGGTTTTCCAATGGTTTTGCCACATCCTCCAACACATAACCCTTCAATTTTTCTGCAGCAAAGTCATCACGATTAATGGCCTCATGGACTACGGTTATCTTTTTCCCATCAATCTTATAAACGTCCATGATCTCACTCTTCGTGAATGCAGAAATGGTGATAATGGCATCTGCTTGTCTGATAGAGTTTCTCACGACATACCGTAAAAACAAATAGCGCGGCAGAGTATATGTGGAAGGATAACGACAGAAACGTAAGTCATGAACCGTAATCAGCACTTTGGCTTTTTTGAGTTTCGGAGCATGGAAGAAAGGTGAATGAAAGACATCAAAATGTTCTTCACGTTCTTCTTTCAGCCAATATTGGCGGGAGAACAAACTGCGGTTGATGACCGACCTGTAAGAAGAATCGTATGGTGTCGACTTAATACGCATATTAGGCACATCAGGCAGAGTTTGGCGGGCATAATCCGCACAATCCTTCAACACATAAAGGATATACTGATTCTCTTTATCTATTCGACTCAGAGCAGATACTACATTATATATATATTCTCTAATTCCCCCCCCTCGTGGCTGGCAAAAGATACAATTGATGGCAATTATCATTTTCAAATTATATCAAGAACATCTCAGATAACATGATATCACCTTGTGCATATCATCATTTTAGAATGTTGGCAATTGTCACCATCATGGTTGCAATGGATGCAGCAGACGTTCCCATTGCTGTATATTCTGCTGTCGTCATCTTGTTCTTCTGTTGCTTCGACGGGACAACAATGGTACATCCTGGCTGAACGGCCTTCTTGCTGGAGTGATCCAATAACTCTACGGCACCATTCATATAGATGGCATAGACCCGTGCCTTACGGGCATTGTCACCATATCCACCAGCACGCTTAATGTAATATTTCAGCGATTCTCCCTTCTTATAGTTCATAGAAATAGGATACATCACATCACCACTGATTTTCACAATAGAAGAGTATTGAGGCACAATCAGTTTATCGCCCTCTCTCAACACAATATCCTCCTCACATCCTGGTTCCTTCATTGCTTTCTCAAGGTCTATAGAAACAGGAAAACTTGTACCAATATCCAGTTTCATCATCAGCAATGAATCTGCACGGTTAAAATCAAAATTCTTGTTCTCACTCTGCATCGACTCCTCATACAGAGTAATCTGCGATGCACGAAGTGATGCTTCCTGCTGTTGACGCTCTTCCTCCGTCATCTTACGTTCCAGACGGGCACCCTTGGCATAACCCAAAGAACTGAGACCACCTGCAGATTTTACAAGGTCGCTCAACTTGTAGTTCTTATTCGTCATCGCATACTCTCCAGCAAAGTTGACTGCTCCTGATACACTCACATTCTGCTGTTCTGAATAGGATGGACTCTTACGGACTGCCACCTGATCATAGGGTTGCAACGTAAAGCCCGGCTCTCCATCCACCATGAAGCCATCTTTCAAAGCAAATGTGAAGGTTTCCGTCATATTTTCGTTATCCACCAATGCTCTCGGGTCATCAATACGTCGATACACATCCACCTTCACCGTTGATGCCGCATCCGTCAAACCACCAGCCTGAAGCACAAGGTCTTCCACCGTCGTGTTCTCCGCATACATATAGACACCAGGATAATTCACTTCTCCCGTGATAGTCAGCGTTTGTTCTCCCAGCATATCCTTCTTGCTAGGGATGAACAGCACATCATTTTTACGCAATGGGATGTCTGCCACTGTACCATTCATTATACCTTGAATGTCAACAGCCAGCACTTCCAATGTCAAATCTTCTTTCTGACGATGCATCACAGCACGATTGGTGAAAGCATCCTCACGCAACCCTTCTGCTGCATTGACCAAATCCCTGACAGAACTGATATTGCCACCTACTTCATACATACCACTGTGGAACACGGCTCCACGCACCTCCACCATATTCGAATAACGTGCCACCACGCTATCAACTGTAACAGAGTCACCATCCGTCACTGTGAAATTAGCCCAATCAAATTCTCCTACCGTATGAATAGAATATTCTGCACCGTCCTTACGTGTTACACGAATACTCTTCTTGTAAGCATCTCCAGTGAAACCACCTGTATAATTCAGCAAAGTGGAAATGGTCTCGTTCCTCTTCATCTCATAGAACATTGGACGTTTCACCTTACCACGCACCTCCACTAAGGCATCGTATGGACCAACGACAATGATATCGTTATCATTCAAACGTACATCACCTCGTGCATTGCCATTGAGAATGTAATCATACACGTCTATTGAGGAGATGACACGTCCCTGACGATAGACTTTAATATCACGCAATGTACCAATATCGTTGATGCCACCAGCTGCATAAAGGGCATTGAATGCAGAGGAAAGGGAACTCAATGTGTAAGTTCCTGGCACATTCACTTCACCCATCACCTGCACTTGTATGCTACGTGTGCTACCCACTGAAAGCGAGATACTTGACTCTGAATAATATTTACCCAAACGTGAACGGAGATAATTCGTAGCTTCTGATACGCTCAACCCTCCAATCTTGCAAGGACCAACACCAGCAATAACCACTACCCCATCCGGAGAAATCGTTTCCGTGAAAGTTTCCTGCGATGCTCCCCAAATGTCAATAATTACATCATCACCTGCACCTAAACGATAATTGGCTGGTGTCGCCATATTCATGTTAGGCTGGAAGGTCAGCATCTGGTTGTTGAAGATATTACGACCGAACACCTCACTCTCATCCTTGAAATAGTTCTGGTAATAAATGAGTGAGTCAATGTCCATGAATTCGATTTCATCATTTAGCGCCTGTTCACGTTCCTGACGAGTTCCGTAGTTACGATTTTGAGCGCGCATCTGCGATTGAATCATGTATTGATTCTGCCTCTGATTCTGCTCGGCTCTCTCCTGCCTCTCTTGACGGATACGGCTCTGCGACTTATTGGCATTCTGTCCTGTCAAGTCTGACGCACCCAGATTCTGTTTCTCAGCCTCCTGTTTCTTGCGGATACGCCGTAACTGCTCTGTGGTCACACCCCTCTGCAGCAGTTTGGTCACAATCTGCTGTTGGGTGGAACCTTTTTCCTGCTCCCGCTGTACAAATTGTATCACCTGCTCATCACTCATCGACTGGGAGAACGTTGGCAATGTGCAAACAAAAAGTCCGAAGATAAATATCAATTTCTTAATGGAAGAAATCTTCATAGCGTTTTGGTATATTAGGTTTTAGATATTATACAATGTTTTGATAATGATTTTGACATCAAGTCCCAAACTGCGGTTTCTCAAATAATCAAGATCCATCTCGAGTCGCTTGAGCATCTTCTCCATCGTATCGGTGTAGCCATTTTGTATGGTTGCTAACGATGTGACACCAGGTGTGGACTGATACAGCAACTGATAGTCGGGGTTATGCTCCATGATTTGGGCAATAAAATACTGGCGTTCCGGACGATACCCAACAAAGGACATATCTCCTTTCAACACATTCCATATCTGTGGCAATTCATCCAAATGGCGCTTACGCAACACCTTACCGAACTCTGTCAAACGAGGGTCATCGTCTTGCTCCAATTGTGGCACACCATCCTTTTCTGCATCCACCACCATCGTACGGAACTTGTATATTCTAAATGGTTTACCTCCCCTGCCTATACGCTCTTGGCTGTAAATGACAGGACCCGAAGCATTCCACCTCTGTCTAATATATATGTATAAAAAGATTGGAGATAGCACTATCAGCAGAAACAGGGCACCCACTACATCTCCCACACGCTTCAACGCCTTCTCAAATCCATTCATGCCGTCTATGTTCGTCGACTCTTTCTCTTGACTCATCAATCGTTCTACTTTTTCCTTATATATGTAATATATAACGAAATGTTTTCACATTTATTATACATCTTTTTTACTAAAATCGGACAAAGTTAGCAATAATTTACGGATAAACAGCACACATCCGAAGTTTTTTTCCTAAATTCGCAAGCAGAAAGAGAAAGAGTCACATATCTGTACTCTTCACACATTGAAAAAGGACAATTAAATCAACAAAAAGCATGAATATCGTTGAACGTTTTTTAAGCTATGTTGCCTACGACACACAATCATCGGAAGAGACCAACATGACACCTTCCACCGAAAAGCAACGAATCTTTGCACAGCACTTGAAAGAGGAACTCATTGCTGAAGGTTTGCAAGATGTGGAACTGGACGAATTAGGGTATCTCTACGCCACTCTACCAGCCAACACTGATCAGCTAGTGCCCACCATCGGCTTCATTGCCCACATGGACACCAGCCCCGATGCCTCGGGCAAGAATGTGAAGCCCCGCATCATTGAAAAGTACGATGGCACAGACATTCTTCTATCTGACAGCATCGTCACCTCGGTGGAGAAATTCCCCGAACTGCTCGACCACATCGGTGAAGACCTCATCGTAACCAACGGCACCACCTTGTTGGGCGCCGATGACAAGGCTGGCATTGCTGAGATTGTACAGGCGATGGTCTATCTCCAGGAACATCCTGAAATCAAGCATGGAAAGATTCGCGTGGGCTTCAATCCCGACGAGGAAATTGGTTTGGGTGCCCATCATTTCGACGTGGAGAAGTTTGGATGCGACTTCGCCTATACGATGGACGGCAGTGAAGTAGGCGAAATTGAGTTTGAGAACTTCAATGCCGCCTCCGCCAAAATCACCATTAACGGATGCTCCGTGCATCCTGGTTATGCCAAGGACAAAATGATTAATGCAGTCCGCATCGCCACCGAGCTCGTTAGTCTTTTGCCCGCCGAGGAGACGCCTGAGATGACCGAGGGCTATGAGGGGTTCTTCCATCTCACCAACCTCAACGGCTCGGTGGAGAAGGCTCAACTCTCCTTCATCATCCGCGACCACGACCGTGAGTACTTCGAGAGTCGGAAAGCAGAAATGCTTGACATCGTGGGAACCATCAACGAGAAATATGGCGAGGGCGTGGCTGAACTGGAGATGAAAGACCAGTACTATAATATGCGAGAGATGGTCGAGACGAAGATGTACATCATCGACATCGCCAAGAAGGCCATCGCCGAGGCGGGCATGACACCCAAAATCAAAGCCATTCGCGGAGGCACTGATGGGGCACAACTTTCCTTCAAGGGACTGCCCTGCCCCAACATCTTTGCAGGTGGACTCAACTTCCACGGTCCCCACGAGTTCCTCCCCATCCAGAGCCTCGAAAAAGCGATGATGACAGTAGTCAATATCTGTCAATTAACCACAAAGGAACTTGGTCAATAGCCAAGTTCCTTTGTGGTTTTATCGTCATCATCCTC
>JAGAAZ010000092.1 GCA_017614895.1 Bacteroidaceae bacterium
CTGCAATACCGACCTCATCATTCCTGCCCGCTACTTGGCAAGCACCACGCGTGATCCCAAGTTCTTCGGCGATGCCTTCATGCACGACCTCCGTTTCGATGCAGAGGGTAATCCTGTGGCAGACTTCGTGATGAACCAACCTGAGTATGCAGAGGCACCTCGCAAGGGTGTGCATGAGATTATCGTGGGCGGTCAGAACTGGGGTTCTGGTTCCAGCCGTGAACATGCTGCATGGGCGATTGCTGGCTATGGCGTTCGTGTCGTCATCTCCAGTTCGTTTGCCGACATCCATCGCAACAACCTTCTCAACTGCTTCGTGCTGCCAGTCATCGTCAGCAAGGAGTTCCAGCAGGAACTGTTCGACAGCATCGCTGCCAATCCTCAGACGGAGGTGAAGGTGGACGTGCCCAACCAGACGGTGACCAACCTCGCTACAGGTCATTCTGAGCACTTCGACATCAATTCCTACAAAAAATACTGCCTCATGAATGCCTATGACGACATCGACTTCCTGCTTTCAAACAAGGAGAAGATTGAGGCGTTTGAAGGAAAGGAAGAGGCTGTGGCTTCTGAACCAACTTATGTGGAAGCAACCGATGAGGCTCCGGTTGAGGAACCAGCTGAAGAGGTTGCTCCTATCGAGGTGGCTACTCATCATGAGAGCGAGCCATTCGTGCCAAAGAAGCTCCTGCCTATCAATCGTGGATTGGCTTCGTTCTTCTTCCTCAGCATCATCACATTGGGTATCTACGGCATTGTTGTTTACACCAAGATTTCCTGCGAAATCAACACGGTGGCAACAAAATATGACGGTCGCAAGACCACCAACTACCTTTGGATTTTCTTCCTTTGGGGTTGGCTTACATGTGGCATTGCTCCTATCGTGTGGTCTCATTGTCTTAGCGAACGCATTGGCAATGAACTCCAGCGCCGTCAGATTCCTTACTCCTTCGGAGCTTCCGATTACTGGCTCTGGTGCTTCCTCGGCTCATTTGTGGGATTCCTGCCATTGGTTTATATCTATAGGTTGCTGAATGCCATGAACCAGCTGAATGCTGACTACAACCAAAAGGGATAAGAAAACTCTTATAGACGAATTAAGGGGAATGCTTCATCGAGCGTTCCCCTTAATGTTTCACTTATGATGCCCGTAACTATTCATCGAGCTTTCATCTGAGTGTATCTCAAGTTGAGGATATGCAGTTCTCGTTCATCAAACCAATACTGAACAATGACTTGCGGATGTGATACAAACTCTGCATAAATTCTGCTTGGGGTCGCTTTCTTTATTTGTCCGATTGTTGGCATTTGAGCCAGCGCATGGTATGTTCGCCAGATATCCTCTGTAAAAGAAACCACGAAGGAAGCGCCACGATTCATATAATACCAAGAAGCTTTTTTGCGGAAAGAGTTTTCCGCCTTTACGTGTATGATTATATCACGTTCAGCCATACCTCTTTGTCGTGCATAACTACATCATTTGACATCGCAGGATTCTCTTCGTCCGACTCGTCAAACCAATCTTCTTCTGGTTCATCGTATGGGAAGGGTCGATTTTCCATAAATTCCATATTCTCAAGAAACTCCACAGTGGAAGGATGCAGATTCTTTTTAAGGTAATCTGCTTTCTCTTTCTGCGAAGCACCTTGCCATTTGTATGCTACAGCAGGTTCTTTCACCCTGTTCTGAGCTTCATCATGTTCAAAGTTATATTCCATAGCTGTATTATTTGATGCCACAAAGGTATATAAAAAGAAACTACCCACAAAGAGTTCTCGCATTTTTTTTGCTGAACCCAGGGCTATTTTCAAATAAGGTACCCTTATTGAGAAATAACCTGCCTCTGTTGAACAATACATGGCGTTCGGCGCAATGAATTACTTCACGAGCACCTTCTTTGTGGTTCCATCTTTGTACTGAATGATATTCACACCTTTCTGCAAAGCATCTGTCTGCTTGCCGTCGATAGTGTAAATATGTTCTATCACATTGGTCTCATCAGCAGACAACGTCTTGATACTGGTTTCTTCATCAGTCAGAGGAACAATTGTCCCGAACTTCCCCCATACTTCATGCTTTTTGTATTGTTCGACGGATGTTGCAGGCACATGGAGTGTGACGTATTTAATGAGGGGATTTTGGAATGCATCTGTTTCGACAGATGGGGGAATCTCTGCATGACAATACACGTTTTTCATGCTTTCACAACCATAAAAACTCTTGTCTTTGATATATTTCATGCCGTCCCCAATGCTTACGGACTTCATGCTTACACAATCAGAAAAAGCCTCATCTCCTATTGTTTATACATTATTGGAGATAGTTGCGGACATTAAACCATGACAGCCCTTGAAAGCCCCAACGCCTATACTTGCCACGTTGTTGGGGATGATGATAGAGGCCAACCCTAAGCAATTTGTGAAAGCGTTATCGCCTATGCTTGTCACACTATTCGGAATAGATGTATTCTTGCAACCCAGTATTAGCGTGTTGCTTGATTTCTCTATGATAGCATTACAATCATTACGAGAATCATATACGGTGTTTCCTTCATCTACATTTATTGATGTCAAACCACTGCAGCCGGAGAAAGCATTGTCGCCAATGCTTGTTACGCTGTTGGGGATGAAAAGAGAGGTCAACCCGCAACAGCCCCAGAAAGCAGCTACACCGATGGATGTGACACTGTTACCAATGGTCACGGCCGACAATAAGCCGCAGCCAGAGAAAGCTTCATTACCGATTGATGTCAAATTATTAGAAAGGGTTACAGTGGTCAATTGGGTGCAATATGCGAAAGCCTGATCCCCTATTGTCGTCACGCTGTTGGGGATGGTCACGGAAGTTACGGCACTGCAAACGTGAAAAGCATCTTTGCCAATGGCTGTCACTCTTCTTGTTTGGCCCATGTATGTTACTTCTTCAGGAATGACCACATTCTTATAATACCTATTAGAGTAATAGGAGCAATTGCTTCCAAGAAAAGTAACCTCCAGTTCTTGTCCATCATTGATGTAGTTGTAGTATATAGTTTTACCATCAGCATTGACCACCTCAATGTCATGAGCTAAAGCATTTATACTAATTATGCTCATCAGTGTGATGAACAGCATACATTTTCTCTTCATAATCGTTTCGCTACTAATTAATAGATCATTTGATTGCAAAGGTAATTCAAAATCGCAACTCGTACAAACTTTTTCCCAACTTTTTTCTTTTGTCACGCTGACAAAAGCATCGAAAAATATTATCTTAGTTATGCCACAAATTTTTTCTGTTTCAAAAACCCAGCCTTATTCTCCAATAAGCGTCCCTTATTGAACAATAACCTGCCTCTGCTGAGCAATACATGACCTCTGCTAAAATCCATCCTACTTCATGTCATTGAGAGGTTCGCTGGGCACTTTGCGGCAATGCAGAACTTCACAGTCCTGCACGCCCAATGATGAAGTCTTCATCTCCTATACTATTTGTGATGAATTTATAATGAAAAATCTATCTTTGTGTCTTGTTTGCATGTCACTTCTTCTCCACCTTCCTCGCAGCCAGTGTCAGCATGTCGTAGATGTACGAGTCTTCGTTGATATCGAAGTGATCGGCTACATGATGAAGGCGATTCGCAACAACCTTTCGCTCGTCGTCGTCCAAAGAAGCATTCTTGCAGAGGTCGAGGATGATGCCTGCTGCCACCACCATATCCTCCTTTGCATTCTTATAGGCCTTGTTCATCATCTTCTCCGTAAGCAGTCCAAAGAAACGGTGCCAATCGGCATTGCTCAGATGGCTCACTCCGCGTTGCATTGCTAAGGACATCCAGGTCTCTGTATTGCCGTTGAAGGGGATGTCTTCCTTTTGATGTCCGAATGCATCCTTCAACTGGTGCTTGATGAAGTCTTCCTCCAGAACGTCGGGCGTCGACACCGTAGTGAAATGGTTCGGAGGCCCGACTGATGCAATGCCATGTGCGGTTTTGGGCTGGCTGCCATAGACATAGACAAGCTTTGCCGTATAGACCTCAGGGTCGTCGGCGTTGCTCCACTCGGCAGCATAACAGGTGCGATAGCCCTTGTGCTTCTTGTCGTTGAAGTTGGCAATGTAGTAGGTGCTGTTCTTCATGCTTCCGATGAGGACAGCGTCGTCTTCATCCCTCCAGATGCTCCACATGCGACGCAGACCGAGGTCGTGGACGAGCGCTGAATCAAGTTTGTGTTTCTCGTTGCCAGCCTCTTCCTCGTACATCGATGTTTTGCTGGCCTCGTTCCTGAAAGCATCCCTCAGTGTTTCGGACACGGAATGCTGATACCTTCTCTCCACCTTGACTGTGATGACTTTGCTCTCGATGGCGATGCCGTTCGCATCCACTTTTGCGGTATTATGCTCTCCTACTTTGGTGACGCCCGCTAATTCGTCTGTCACTTCCAGAAACGCCTTCTTGATTTCCTCCTGTGCCGAGGCGGTTGGCACGATGGCCATCAGGACGATGGCTGCGATGATGATGCTCTTTGTTTTCATTGCTTCTACATTTTATATTTAACATTTTACATCTTATTATATCTCGATGATTGTTTTGGTCTCAATCACTTCATAGTCGCCCGCCTCGTTGGTCACGAGTACTGCATTGGCAGGTTGCGGCGTGGCGTTGAAGGTGGCTTGGATGATGTGGTTGCGCATCTCCTGTTCCTCGCGCTGGATGGTTTTCTCGCACTCGCTCAGCATTTGAATGGCAAGTGCCACATTCCGTTCCGAACGCCAGATGCCGTTGCCGAGCGTGTCGGGAATCTCTGTTGGACGTGTCCGCTTTGTCGGTCGGTACGTAGCACTTGTTCGGTTGGTGCGCCCCGATAGCTCGGTTGGTGCGCTCCGATGGCTCGGTTGGTGCGCCCCGATTGCTCGATTGGTGCGCCCCGATTGCCTGATTGGTGCGCCCCGATTGTCTGATTGGTGCGCCCCGATTGTCTGATTGGACGTATCCGATTGGGCAATTGGCTGCACCCGATTGCTCAATTGGGTGCACTCAGTTTTATTATCGGGCACACTCAATTTGGCAATCGAGTGGGGAGCCTTATTGAACTCATAGTATACCCCTAAACCAATCGCTATCAACAGACAGGCTGCGGCAGCGGACATCCAGCTCCACCAATGTCCCCGGTGGCTGACAGCAGGCTTCGTGTCCATCCGCTCCCTCAGACGTTCGGTGAAGTCCGTAGGCAGCGACGGCGTATTGGCATATCGGCGTCGCAGCGCTTCGCGCAAGTCGGTGTCTTTATTTGTTTTCATATCTTTTGAAGTTGCTTGTGGAGTTTCTTTCTTATTCGGTAGAGGCGGTTGGCCAGTGCGTGAGGGCTTGCATCCATGATGAACGAGCATTCGTCCAACGGACGCTCCTCGAAGTAGTGGAGCATGAGCAGCAGACGTTCGTCGGGCGGTAGTTGGTCTATCAACTCTTCCAATCGACTGATGCGTTCCTCATTGCCTGTCGAAAGCTCCGCCTCCAACTGCTCCTCGTTGATGTCCGTCTGCCACACCTCCGTATCTTCTATCGAGACAAGCAGCGGACGACGACGTTTCATGAAATCGAGCGTCAGGCGGTAGGCAATGCGACAAAGCCATGTGCCGAGCGATGCTCGCTGTGGGTCGTAACTGTCCATGCACCGGAATGCACGGAGAAACGTGTCCTGCGTCAGTTCCTCAGCATCCATCACATCACCCACTATCTTCACAACCATGCCAAAGACCTCCTGCCCGTAGTGACCCACCATCAGGTCTTGTCCCTTGCGTTGGTCACTCATCACGGCATCCACTATCTGTTTATCTGTCTTCACTATCGATGAACTTTTCTTCGTTTCTACTTATTATACGACAATAATCAGGAAATATCCCGCCCCTGCACTGTTTTTTTCATGTTTTTCTTTTCTGATGGGTTTTCCATTTAGCAAAAGATTCTATGTTTATGATATATTTTGACAAAAGAAATGAGCGGATAGCCCCTTTCACTTCACTTGTGCTGCCTGTGCATTCGGTTCGCGACGAGTGTCCCAGAAGGCAGCGATGTAGATTTTTCTTGTTCATGTTCGTTTCCGATTCAGAAACATTGAAAGCGAAAGCATCCCCACGAAGTGAAACCTCGTGGGGATGCGTTTTAGGTCTTATAAGACTTATAGGCCCTATAGGACTTATAAAACTTAAAAGTTTTTACTTGTAGCACTTCCAGATGCTGTCGAGCTTGGCTTGTGGGAGTTTCTTGGTCACAAGGCTGACGATGAGGACAACGGGGAAGCCGCCGACCATTGCGATGGCACCACAGTCGATGGGGTTGATGGGGTTGCCAAGAATCATGTTGACTACGGTGAAGCCGACACCCCAGATGAAGCATGCCCAAACGGATGCGGTGGTGACGCCGCGCCAGTAGAGACCCAAGAGGAATGGTGCGAGGAAGGCACCTGCCAAAGCGCCCCAACTGATACCCATGAGCTGGGCGATGAATGTTGGAGGATTGAGGGCGATGAGCACGGAAATCACGATGAAGAAGACGATGAGCACACGCATGATGACCACCTTGCGACGCTCAATCTTCTCAGCCACTTCGTCGTCAATCTCACCACTCTTCACCTCATCAGCTGTAGCACGCTTGTCGCGATAGATGAGGTCGAGGGTCATGGTGGATGAAGATGTCAGCACGAGAGATGCCAGTGTGGACATCGAAGCTGAGAGCACGAGCACCATGACAAGACCGATGAGCAGGTCGGAATTGACGGCTGTGTCGAGCATCGTTGGGATGATGTCGTCGAACTTATAGTTGTGACGTGCCTCGTTCCAAACTGGTTCGCCAAAGAGACGTCCGAAACCACCGAGGAAGTAACATCCACCTGCCACGATGAAGGCGAAGATGGTGGAGATGATGGTGCCACGCTTGATGGCGCTCTCGTCGGTGATGGAGTAGAACTTGCCGACCATCTGAGGAAGTCCCCAAGTGCCGAGCGAAGTCAGCACCACCACACCCAACAGACTCATTGGGTTAGGACCCCACCATGAGGCGAAGTCGCCTGGCTGGAAATCCTTGTAGAGCGGACTCTCGAGGTCGTGAGCCGTAGGAGCCACTTCCTTCATCTTGTGGAGTGCCTCAGTGAAACCACCCTGGCTGTTGAGCACCACAGCGATGACGGCGATGATACCTCCCAGCATGACGATGCCCTGGATGAAGTCGTTGATGGCTGTTGCCTTATAACCACCCAGAATCACATAAACGGCTGTGAGGAGCGCCATGATGAAGATACAGTATTCGTAAGGAATGCCGAAGCCCATGTCGAAGAGCTTGGAGATACCGCTATATACGCCTGCTGTGTAAGGAATGAGGAACACGAAGGCGATGATGGAAGCGACGATACGAAGTCCCTGATTGGAGAAACGGGTACCGAAGAAGTCGGGCATCGTGCGTGAGTTGATGTGCTGAGTCATCAGCTTGGTACGACGACCCAAGATGAGCCATGCGAGGAGAGAGCCGATGATGGCATTACCAATACCAATCCAAGAGCTGGCAAGACCATATTTCCAACCGAACTGACCTGCGTAGCCGACGAACACGACGGCTGAGAAGTAACTTGTTCCGAATGCGAAAGCTGAGAGCCAAGGACCTACAGAACGGCCACCCAGCACGAAACCATCTACGTTCTTGGCTTGTTTGCGTGAGTAGATACCCACATAAACCGTCACAGCCAAGAAGATGACGGTGAGAAGAATCTTGACTAACATATTACTTTATTCTTATCTGCATTTGGCACATGATAGCGTGGTTGGCATTATGGGTGAACACCTTTGCCACACCACCAGGAATCATCTGGTCTTGGAGTGATGCACTCTTGTAAACATACTGCAACTGAACACGGCAACGCTTGTAGAACCAGTACTGAAGACCGAAGATTGCCTTGTGCTGATCCATGTGCTCCTTCACGTTGTAATTGAAGAAGTCGTAAGAACCCACGAGATCCACTTTGTCGGAAACTGGCAGAACGCCTGTTGCATAAACGCCACGGCTGGTTACATCCTTGTCGCGACCTTCCAGGTATTCAGTACGAAGGCTGAGACGAGAATCCTGAGCCTTGTAGGTGAGACCTGCTGACCAACGATTGCGCTTGTAGTCTTCTCCAACAGCAATGCCAGGGTTATAGATGGAACGCTCCACAGCATGACCGCGACCAATCTGACCAGTAGCCACGATGTTCAGTTCCTTTGTGGGACGGAATTCCAGATGACCAATGAAATCCTTCTCGTTGTTGCCGTCCTTCTTGTTGATGCCCTGTCCGTTCATGATGGCAGCTTTGTAGGCGAACTTGCTGTCGTTGCTTTCACCAAAGAACTCCAAACCGAGGTCACGTCCATACTGTGTGCCCATCAAACGGTCTGTGCCGCAACCTGCCAAGTAAGTCACACCCTCAGAACAAACGTCAATAGCCTCCAACTCTGTGGGCGACATGTTGTTCTCAATCGTGTAGGCGTGCTTGAACTGACCAATCTTGGCACTCAAAGCCTTGTTGTTGGTGAAACGGTAAGAGGTCCAATACTCATGTACCACACCTCCATTGAAGTCGTGCATGAACATAGCGAACCAACGGTCGGTGATAGGAGCACCAACCACGAGGAAAACACGCTTCATCTCGAAGGTGTTGTAATCCTTCTTGTTCAACTGGTCGTTGTCGTCCAAGCCACCAGTGTGCTGATAAGTGAAACCTCCTTGAGCATAGCCGTCAATCGATACGCGCTTTGCCAAGTCCTGTGCCCAGTCAGGAATCTGCTGTTCCTTGGGTGCTTGGGCATTCATGCTGCCAATGCCGACAAAGCACAGCAACAGGGTAAGAATCGATGTAAATCTGAATCCCATAATCTTTGATTTTTATGTAATTTTTATTGGTTTGTGTATCAAAATTTTGGACAAAGTTACACTTTCCTTGTCATTCTGCCAAGAATTAGTTAAGAAAAGTGAAAGAGTGATATTTGATTTCTGCTTTTTTGTGTAACTTTGTACCCGAAATTGGAAGAAAGTATGGAAAAGTTCATAGAAATCATGGATACGACGCTCCGCGATGGTGAGCAAACCAACAGCGTGAGCTTTGTGCCCCACGAGAAGCTGCTGATTGCCCGTATGCTCTTGACGGAGCTGAATGTGGATCGCATCGAAGTGGCTTCAGCTCGTGTGTCGGATGGCGAGAAAGAAGCCGTGAAGAGCATCTGCCGTTGGGCTCGTCAAGGCGATATGCTCGATAGGGTGGAGGTGCTTGGTTTTGTTGATGGCAAGACCTCGCTCGACTGGATTGATGACTGTGGCTGTCGCAACATCAACCTGCTTTGCAAGGGTAGTGAACGTCATTGCAAGTTCCAGTTGAAGAAGACGCTTGAGGAGCATGTGGCTGACATCCGTCAGAGCATTGACTATGCCAAGCAGTTGGGTATTAATGTCAATCTCTATCTCGAGGATTGGTCGAATGGTATGAAAGACAGCCCTGATTATGTGTTTGGTTTGATTGATGCTCTTAAGGATAGTGGTGTGAAGCGTTTCATGCTGCCCGATACCCTTGGTATTCTCAATCCTCAACTGACAGCGGCTTTTGTTAATCAGATGGTTACACGCTATCCTGATCTTCATTTCGATTTCCATGCACATAACGACTACGACCTCGCTACGAGCAATGTCCTCGCTGCTGTGATGGCTGGCTGTCGAGGTGTTCACACAGCTGTGAATGGGCTTGGTGAACGTGCTGGCAACGCACCGCTTTCTTCTGTGCAAGCCATTCTGCATGACCACGCTCATGTGAAGACTCATATCAAGGAGGAGAATCTTGGAAAGGTGTCCACGATGGTTGAAAGCCTTTCTGGTGTTGTCATTCCTCCAAATAAGCCTATCATTGGTGAGAATGTATTTACGCAGGTGGCTGGTGTTCATGCCGATGGTGACAATAAGAACAACCTCTATTGCAACGACCTCCTCCCTGAGCGTTTTGGCAGAAAGCGTGAGTATGCGCTGGGTAAGAACTCAGGCAAGGCAAACATCCTCAAGAATCTCGAGGAACTTGGTCTTGAACTCACGCCAGAACAGACACGACGTGTGACTGACCGAATCATCGAACTGGGTGACAAGAAACAGCTCATCACACAGGAGGATCTTCCTTACATCGTGGCAGATGTGCTCAAACATAGTGCCCCCGATGACAAGGTGAAGCTTATCTCCTACATGGTTTCTACTGCTTATGGCTTGAAGCCAATGGCATCTGTGAAACTTGAAGTGGATGGTCAAGTGTTTGAGGAGTCTGCTATGGGTGACGGTATGTACGACGCCTTCATTCATGCTGTGCGCCATATCTACAAGGATCGTCTCAATCGCACCTTCCCTTGGCTCACCAACTATCAGGTTAGCATTCCACCAGGTGGGCGTACCGATGCACTCGTGCAAACCACCATTTCGTGGACTTACAACGAACGTGCTTATCGTACTCGTGCCCTTGATGCTGACCAGACGGAAGCTGCCATCAAGGCGACGATCAAGATGCTGAACATCATTGAGAACGAGGATTAACCAAACAGTTGGGGTTATGAGGAATACATTATATATATTATTGGTCCTTTGTTTGGCTTCGATGCATGTTGATGCACAAAAAGCAGAACTGAAGCCCCGTTTGGTGGTGTGTACGGATATTGGTGCGCCTGATGTGGAACCTGACGATATGGAGTCGGCAATCCGTTTGATGGCGTACGCTGACCTCTTCGAGATTGAGGGCATCTTCATGACGATTGGTTGGAATTGCGACCCCTATCCTGACGAATGGGCAGAATATCTGGACAAGGTGCTGGTAGCCTACGAGAAGGATGTGAAGAAACTGATGGCTCGTTCAGGACAAAAGAAGTTCGCATCTCTCGCCAAAGAGAATGGAAAGCAGCAGATAGGCTATTGGCCAAGCCCTGAGTATATTCGTAGTCGTGCAATGAAGGGAAGTGTTCGTGCTGGCATCAAGGTGATAGGGGAGGGCAATGACTCTCCTGGCAGCAACCTTTTGATCAAATTGGTGGATGAACCTGATGAGCGTCCCATTTGGGTGGCTTCATGGGGTGGTGCCAACACGTTGGCGCAAGCCATTTGGCGAGTGCAGCAAACACGTACTCCTGAGCAGGTGCGCCAATTCCTTAGGAAGTTCCGTGTTTATACCATTACTGACCAAGATATGCAGTACAGCATGAGGATGGATCGGGCATACAGCTCGCATCAATGGATGCGTCGAGAGTTTAAGGATGACCTGAAATTCATCTGGGATGAAGGGACTTGGCAACTGCAATGCGACTTGGGTAAGGAGCATTGGGATGAACATGCGAAGTTTATCCAGGGAAAGGGTGCGTTAGGTGCTGAATACCCGAATTACAAATGGGGTGTAGAGGGCGATACTCCCTCTTTCCTCTATGTGATGCCCAACGGATTGAGCGATCCAGAGGATCCAACTCAAGTGAACTGGGGCGGCTATCACCAGTTTGGACTTTGTCCTGACTCCCTTACCTATGCTTGGACAAGTTGGGAACAACCCACCTACAACACCACTCGCGACTATAAGCGTCGTTTCTATCCTGACGAGCTGAACGATTTCAAGGCTCGTATGCAATGGGCAGACGAGGGTAGGGGAAATACCAATCCTCATGTGATTGTGAACGGCAAGAAGGGCATTTCTGTCATCCATATACAAGCGAAAGCTGGA
>JAGAAZ010000093.1 GCA_017614895.1 Bacteroidaceae bacterium
AATATGAAAGCTTTAACAAGAACGGATTTTAACTTCCCAGGACAGAAGGAAGTGTATCACGGCAAAGTTCGTGACGTGTATAACATCAACGACGACCTGATGGTGATGGTCGCTACCGACCGCATCTCCGCCTTCGACGTAGTGCTGCCTAAGGGTATCCCCTTCAAAGGTCAGGTGCTGAACCAGATTGCAGCGAAGTTCCTCGATGCCAGCGCTGACATCGTGCCAAACTGGAAACTCGCTACGCCCGACCCTATGGTGACTGTAGGTCTGAAGTGCGAAGGTTTCCGTGTGGAAATGATCATCCGTGGTTACCTGACTGGCTCTGCATGGAGAGAGTACAAGGCTGGCAACCGTACCCTTTGTGGCATCACGCTGCCCGAGGGCATGAAGGAGAACCAGAAGTTCCCAAAGCCTATCATCACACCAACCACCAAGGCTGATGAAGGTCATGACGAGAACATCTCAAAGGAAGAAATCATCGCTCAGGGTCTCGTGAGCAAGGAGGACTATGAAGTGATGGAGAAGTACACCTACGCCCTCTTCGAACTGGGCACCAAGATGGCTGCCGAGAAAGGACTCATCCTTGTGGACACGAAGTATGAATTTGGTAAGCGTGACGGTAAGGTGTATCTGATTGACGAGGTACACACACCAGACTCCAGCCGCTACTTCTACGCTGACGGCTACGAAGAGAAGTTTGCCAAGGGTGAACCTCAGAAGCAGCTCTCCAAGGAGTTTGTACGCCAGTGGCTCATCGACCACAACTTCATGAACCAGCCTGGGCAGGTGATGCCTGAAATCACAGACGAATATGCAGAATCTGTGAGCGACAGATACATCGAGCTGTATGAGCACATCATCGGTGAGAAGTTCGTGAAAGAAGAAGGCGATGAGGACATTGCCGCACGAATCGAAAAGAACGTATTGAACTACTTGAATAAAAATTAAAGAATTGAAGAATTGAAGAGTTGAAGTAGCCATGCGGTGTGTTCTCACATCGCGTCAGCCAAAAACTTCAATTTTTCAATCTTTCAATTTTTCAATTCTTCATCATGTACGAGCAGGAGCAGATCAAGCCATACGGTGAGGAGGGCAGCAAGCGTGAGCAAGTGGAACAGATGTTCGATAACATCGCCCACTCTTACGACACCCTCAACCATACCCTCAGTTTTGGCGTGGACAAAATCTGGAGGAAGACCGCCATTGACTTTTTGCTCAAGAACAGACAAAGCACGGATAGCGTCCTCGACATTGCCACTGGCACTGGCGACTTCGCTATCCTTGCTTATGACAAACTAAAAGCCAACAGGATTGTGGGCATTGACATCAGCGAGGGGATGATGGCGATTGGAAAGGAGAAAGTGGAGAAGCTCGGTCTTGCCGACCACATCACCTTTCAGAAAGAGGACTGTGCGAGGATGTCCTTCGCAGATGACTCCTTCGATGCTGTCATTTCTGCCTTTGCCCTGCGCAATTTCCAGAACCTCGATGAGTGTTTGAAGGAAATGCATCGTGTGCTGAAAGATGACGGGCACTTCTCCGTCGTAGATCTCTGCACACCCGTTTCTTTCCCCATGAAGCAACTCTTCTGGCTCTACAAGAAGGCAATCATGCCGACCCTCGGCAAACTCCTTTCCAAAGACCAAACCGCCTACACCTACCTGCCCGACACGATGGATGCTGTGCCCCAAGCGGAACGTATGCAGCACATCATCGAACAAGCTGGATTCCACAACGTGAACTTCAAACGTCTTGCCTTTGGCATGTGCATCCTCTATACAGCAGAAAAATAACTATCAACTATCATGACCACCTACGGACTTATCGGCTACCCATTGGGGCATTCCTTCTCTCGTCAATTCTTCACAAAGAAATTCGAGAAAGAAGGAATTGATGCGCAGTATCTGAACTTTGAGATTCCCAGCATCGAGGAGTTTCCTGACATCATCAAGAACAACCCCAATCTGCGAGGATTAAACGTAACGATTCCTTACAAGCAGCAGGTGATGCAGTACTTGGATGACATCAGTGAAGAAGCCAGAGAGATTGGAGCGGTAAATGTGGTGAAATGCCAACTGTCAACTGTCAACAGTCAATTACACACGACGGGTTACAATAGCGATGTGATTGGTTTTGTGGAGAGCATCAAACCACTCTTAAAACCTCATCATAGGAAGGCGCTCATCTTGGGAACAGGAGGCGCATCGAAGGCGATTCGTTATGGATTGGAGAAGAAGTTGGGATTAGAGACGCTGTTTGTCAGCCGTTCTGCACGTGAAGGAATGATTACCTACGAAGACGTGAATGAAACTGTACTGAAGGAATATGAAGTAATCGTGAACTGTTCTCCTGTGGGTATGTACCCTCACGTGGATGAGTGTCCAGCCCTACCCTATGAAGCGATGAACGAGAACCATCTCTTGTATGACCTCGTATATAATCCGCTCGAAACCCTCTTCATGAAGAAGGGAGCAGCACAAGGAGCAACCGTGAAGAACGGACTCGAGATGTTGCATCTGCAAGCAATCGCCTCATGGGAGTTTTGGACGACGGAATAAAAAGAATTGAGAATGCTTTTCTTTTTAGAAAAAAGTTGTACCTTTGCAGCATCAAAAGCTATTTACTACTACATACCAATCACTAAAACTATACCTAAATGAAGAAACTCTTATCAACCATGATCCTCTGTCTGTGTGCCATCAGCATAAGTGCGCAGGCATTGAAACAACAGGGTGCATCTGCAGAGCAGATCGTGCCAGAGGGTTGGGAACACGAAGAGGCACTGGGTGACCTGAACAAGGACGGAGTGAAAGACCTTGTGGTGCTGGCAAAGCCCAACTTCAAGGAGAACATGCAGACTCGTGACGACGGCTACGAGTACAACTTCAATCCGTACATCCTTGCCATCTACTTCGGTCAGGCAGAGGGTGACTTCCAACAATGGAAGCAATACGAGGATTTGTTTGAGCCAGACAGCGAGTGGACCACCAATGATGTGGACGTTGAAATCACAGAACGGGGCACCCTCAACATCAGCACTAATTTCTTTGCCAGCGCCGGCAGTTGGGGCACTAACCAAACCAAGTACACCTATCGCTACCAGAACGGTGACTTCTACCGGATTGGCAAGGAGAGCTCTGACATGATGCGCAACACGGGCGAGATGACCACCGTGAGCGAGAACTACCTGACTTGGAAGCGACAAACCATCAAGGACAATGCGTTTGAAGATGTGGTGAAGATGGAGACTTGGAGCAAGCTGACCAAGCAGCCTCTGGAGAAATTGGGAGAGAAGGGACTTGAGTAGTTGACTGTTGAGAGTTTAGAGATTAGAGATTAAAGTAAAGTACTATTTACATTATAAATAACTCAAAAAAATTATGAAAAAGCTTTTTTATTTCGCTATTGTGGCAGCAATGACTGCTATGACGGCATGTGTGGGCAAAGTGGAGCGCACTATCACAGAAACTGCAACAGACTCACTTCCTTGGTATGAAGACATGGAGGCATTGGATGCTGATCTGAAGGCCGCCATCGAGGATGCTCGTGAACTGGACGAAAGCAAGATGGGTGTGAACCTCATGCCTATCAAGAAGGGCACTCCTAATGAGGAATGGGAAACCATTGACGGCAAGGATATGGTGCTGCTCGTGACACTCGTAGACAGCAGCCGTCTGCAGAAGTTCTTCGGACAGGAAGGTGTGTATCAGATTGACCGTGAAATGGGTACTTGGGTGACTATCCCAGGCGAGTGGCTCTCTAAGAAAGATGCGTTTGTGGGTCTTGACAGTGTGGCTGCGCACATGCGTATGTTGCAGATGTATGGTCTCAGCCCTGATTGCACGTACAATATCATGGTGCAGTTCTATGCTGACGTAAACGGTATCTTCCGTCCAGCATCCGACCCAAGCATTGACACCACAACAGCTGGTATCGAGTTCCCAGCATGGGCTGACGAGAACTATAAGATTGGTGACACCAACTTTCGTGAGTGGTTCCGCTACAACGTATCTGCAGCCTTCGAAGATGACAGTCCACTTCCTTGGACACGTCTTGGCTACACTTACGACTGGCACAAGGGTGCTCCACGTCAGGGTCTTTCAGAGTATGTGGTGGTTGACCAGACTTACCTGAAAGTGAAGAGCTACGAGAGTGAGTGGCAGTTCATCCAGAACCTCAGCAAGTAATCTTTTATCAAAAACAGGAAATGCAGTCAGTCTTCCGATTCCTCGGGGGCTGACTGTTTTTTTGGCGCTGCATAAACAGATGGACCGATGTAAGTGTTGCGAGGGATGTCCTCCTTGGCTTGAGGATACTTGCCGTGATACTGAGGGAAATGCTTGTCGGCAAGGACCTTCTCCATGAAGTAGCCAAAGATTGGAAGAGCGGTACGACTACCCTGTCCCAAAGCGCTAGTGCGGAAATGGATACAACGGTATTCACCTCCCACCCATGCACCTCCGACCAAGTTGGGCGCACAACCCACAAACCAAGCATCGGAGTGGTTGGAGGAAGTTCCTGTCTTACCACCCAATTCCGTATCGTAAGCATGAATGTACTCCCAGAGTGCCTGTGTCGTACCACCTGGTTCATGCATACCAGCATAGAGCAGGCGTTGGAGGTAGAAGGCAGTCTTGTAGCGCATCACGGGCTTGGGAGCAGGTTCATCACGTTCACAGTCGTATATGACTTCCCCATTGCGGTCCAGTATCTTCGTCACCATGATGGGTTTGCGTTGTTTGCCATCGTTCATGGCTGTACAATAGGCATCGACCAGTTCTAAGAGCGTCACGTCAGAAGAGCCTAAAGCCAAAGAGGGGGTAGCATCGAGTTTACTCTTGATACCCATCTTATGTGCCATATCCACGACGTTGTCAATGCCTGTGTCCTGCCCCAATTGCACTGCAATGGTATTGACCGACTGCGCAAAGGCAGACTTAAGAGGCATATTCGCACCTGTACAGTACCCGCTTGAATTGTGAGGTGTCCACGTGACAAGACGTTGAGGATCTTGTGCGTCTGGCACTTGCAAGGAGATCAATTGGTCACGATAACGAGTGGTAGGCGTGATGTTGTCATCATGTTCGAAGGCAGAAGCATAGACAAAGAGCTTGAAGGTGGAGCCAGGTTGACGCATGGAAGTGACTTTGTCGTACTTCCAGCTGTTGAAATCAACATCACCCACCCAGGCACGTACATAACTCGTCTGAGGCTCCATCGCCACAAAGCCACAATGCATGAACTTGACCATATAGCGGATAGAATCCATCGTGCTCATCTCCTTCTCCACCAAGTGGTCAGGATGATTATAATCAAAGACCTTCACCTTGTGGGGCAGGTTCATGTAGTAGTTGATGGAGTCAGCATTATCGTCAAACTTCTTCGCCAGAATCTTATAGTACTCACTGCGTACGGCAATATCTTCAATGAAGTTAGGAATCTCCTGTCCACGTTCATCACGCCAAGGTGACTGACTGCCCCAATGACCATTAAAGCGTTGCTGAATCAGACGCATCTGCTTCTGCACCGCCTGTTCGGCATAACGTTGAAGACGCGTGTCGAGGGTCGTATAGATTCTCAATCCATCGGAATAAAGGTCAATGTTGTTCGCCTTGCACCACCCCTCCAGATAGTCCTTGATGGCTTCACGGAAATAGAGGGCACCACCATCGTAGGACTTCTCCACCGTATAATTCAAGTTGATGGGAATCTGCGTCAAAGAATCCAACTCATGACGGGTCAACTTGTTGTGCGTAAACATATTGTTGAGCACCACATTGCGACGTTCCAAGCTGTTCTGGGGATTGACCTTAGGATTATAGGTGGTCGTGGCTTTCAAAAGACCCACAAGGACTGCCGCCTGCTCGGCTGTCAGGTTCTGTGGCGTAGTCTTGAAATAAGTCTTGGCTGCGGTCTTGATACCAAAAGAATTACTACCGAAATCAACGGTGTTGAGATAAAGCGTGAGGATATCCTGCTTGCTGTACATGTTCTCAATCTTGATGGCAGTAATCCATTCCTTCGACTTCATGACCATAATGCCCAATCCAGGCACCTTACCCAACAAACCCGTAGAATATTGGGAACGTATCTTGAAAAGGTTCTTGACCAACTGCTGAGTGATGGTGCTGGCACCACGAGGATTTCCCTTCACGATGTCCTTCATCGCAGCAAAAAGTCCCTGATAATCAATACCATGATGCTGGTAGAAGCGTTCATCCTCCGTAGAAATGAGGGCATCAATCACATAGGGAGATATCTCGTCGAACTTGACAGGAGAACGGTTCTCGTTGAAATACTTGCCAATCAGTACACTATCAGCACTATACACAAAGGAAGCATCGTTGGTGACTGGATTCTGGATCACATCCATCGTTGGTGAAATACCAAAGAGACCGAGGAAATTCATATCCACAGCACCCAGATAGAGAAAGATAAGCACAAAAAAAGTGGCTATCGGAGTGACCACCCTCTGATACCATTTGCCACGATATTGACTGACGTACCAACGCCATCCCAATTTCAAGTAAACCAGCGATTTATGCAACAAAGACTTCATTTTCTAT
>JAGAAZ010000094.1 GCA_017614895.1 Bacteroidaceae bacterium
AAGGCACCAAACTGGGACAACTTCCAGGCATTCCTCGACGGCGAAGTACGTTACCTCTCCCTCAAGAAGGTTTGTCCAAACGAGGCACAGGAACTCTTCGACGCAGCCAAGAAGGCAGCCCAGCACCGCTATGCAACCTACGTTCGCATGAGCAAGATCGACTACTCAGCAGAATAATATTCTAACATATATTTATGAAGAGAGGGGCGCACCATCGCGTCCCTCTCTTTTCATTATCTCATTTTTTCTTTGATAACGCTGCAAAGTTACAATCTCCACAGCAAATTTCTAAATTCTCTACTAAGAATTTTACATTCCAAACTATAGAATATATATTCTAAAGTGTGGAATATATATTCCAAAGTGCAGAATATATATTCAGCACTGCAGAATAAAGAATTGAATGTGGTGAGAGAAAGAATTCTCCATGATGAAAGGAAAAACTCATCATGGAGAAAAAGAAAATTGGTAGTGGAGAGCGGAGAGACGATAAAGAACGGGCTATTTGTTCATCTTGTCGATGGTTTCAATGAGGCTGTTCAAGTTGTCGGAATGCAGCCAGTTCAGCGGATGGATGACGCCCTCCTTGTCGATGAGCTTGTAGGTGGGATAGCCGTTGACACCGATGTAGCGTTCGATGGCGTTTTGCTGATCTTCGGGCAGGTTGTAATGGACGCAGTTCGGTCCCGTCAGGTTATATTCCGAGATGACGCTCTTCCACGCCTCGTCGCTGCTGTTGTTGGCAAGAAAGAGATAGACGATGTCGTAGTCCTTCAGGGCTTCCCTCACCCTCCACGACTCCTTCAGGTTCTCTCGGCAGGGAGCGCACCACGTACCCCAGATGTCCACATAGATGAGCTTGCCTTGATAGGGTTCGATGAGTTTGCGGAGGATCTTCTCGCCATCGCTCATGCCCTCCACATCAGAAGATGGACGCAGGCTGTTGGCATCAACAAATTGCTTCTCCGACTCTTTCACCTTCACGAACTCGCGGTATTGCCACACGGCACGACGTATAAGCTCGGGATTGGTGATGTAGGGCAATGTGCTTGCCACTTCGTCGGCGACAGCATCATAGTCGGTGCCCCATTCCATCTTGTAGAACAGGTCACGAACCATACAAACCTGTGCACAGAAGTTCGTTGGGCTGAGATGCTGTTTCTCATGCAGTTCGTTCATGGCATTTCTTCTCGCCTCGCGTAAACTTGGTGTACCCTTTTCTGTCCAAAACTCTTCCACCCCGGGATGATAGTCAATGGAGTATGTGGCACCCTTGAGGCTGGACTACTGTACGGGGTTCATGAGGGTGTACTCCATCCTGTTGAAGAAGAACTCGTCGCCGGCAACCATCAATAGCGGGTTGTCGAGCAGATACTTCTCGCGAGGTGCTACGAAGCTGAAATACTGCTGCCAATAGGCTTCCTTGTCAATGTCATAAACGCCTTCATTCTCTTTCAGAAAGTCCATGAACATATCGTATCGGTCGCAGATTTCATACAGGTATTGCGAGACCAAGAACGTGCGGAGGACATCGGATGTCATGGATGAGCAGCCTTCAAGTTCGGGCAGTCCCGCATTCATCTGGCGCACCAAATCATCCAGCTTTTCCACCTGTGTGTCTCTCCAGTTCAGCAGCGAGTCAGGATGTGCCACATGTGTTTCTTCTTTGAGTGCCATGAGGTACTTGTACATGATGGGGAAAAACAATTTGCTCGCCTCGGCACTGACACCCTTTCCGCTCAATGTGACATTGTCTCCCGGTTTCTGCATGGGTTTCGTGGCGTCAAACGTCAGCTCCACCGTATCGCCCGGACAGGCATACACCTGTGCCAATGGATAGACGAGCACGAACATGGGATAAGGCACATGGATATTGAGCGCGAATGTGCCGTCTTCCTCGAATTTGACGGGAAGGGTTTGCTCCTTTCGCACGATATAGTCACGTATGATGACTTTGACGTTGGTGTTCAGCTGTTTCAGCTGCGCAGGGTCATCTACTGTCACATTTCCCTTGATGACCAACTCACCGCCATGCATACGGTACTCGCCCCACTCCGCACTCGGATAATTCAGCAACTGCGGCACCTCATCCTTCTTCTCTTTCTTCTTATCCTTCGCCTCTATGCCCAGAGGTGCGAGGAGCATGGCAAGCACAAGTGTGAAAACGAATTTCTTATACATAATTAAAGAGAAGTGACTGCCAATTGCTCACCAGCTTCGAGGGCGGTCTTGATTTCTTTGCCACCGCTCTGCACCTTGCAGAGGCTGATATCCTCACCTTGCACGGACTCAATCTTCAGTTTGCCAATCTGCTGTTTTGCCTCACGACCCGCAATGGTCTTGACGATATAGACACCCATGTGAAGACCAGCAAAGGCTCCCTCGCGACTGCCAAGGTCAATATAGACCTGTTTCTGCTTGTCCTTCTTGACTGTGTTACCCTGGATGATGTTAGCCTGCAACGGAAGACTACGATTGAGCCACTCGGTGATGCGACCAGACAGGGCACCCAAGGCACTCGATACGACCTTCTGCTGCGAAGAATTCACGCTGGAACCTGAACCACTACCAGAGAACGAAGGAGTGGCAATCACTTCGCCTGACATCACGTCTTTCAGCGTGAGTGTCGCATCAACCGCACCCTTGTAGTTGGTATCAACGTGTGTCTTGCCATTCTTGTCCTTGTAGGATTTGGATTCCGATGTAGCCTGAATGTTGGTGATCAGGACATCTACCACAAGGTTGCCCGCCTCCGACTCATCGCCATACTGAGGCAGACGGTCAGTGAAACGGTAACGATAGGCGTTAGAGAGACCACGCACAACAGCAGTCTTTGCCTCTTCTTCGTAATTGGATGCCTGCACAGAAGTCTTTCCCGTCATAGCTCCAACAATGATCTGACCGAGAGCATCGCCTGCAGACATCTTTTCATTGTGGTGGGTGTAGCGTATCTCACCCAACATGATGTTGTAAATCTGATTCCTTTCCACCTGAGCCGATACGGAAAGAGCACTACATAGAAAAACTGCCATCATCACCATCTTCATCACAGGATGATTAGACTGACGAACTTGAACATTAAATCGTTTGGTATTCATAATTATTATTCTATTTGTGTTTCCAACTAAATGATGCACAAAGGTAGGGAGATTTTAGGAAAATAAAGAATTATCATGCACGCAATGCCGATGGCATTGCGTGCTTCTTATTTACACTATACTTATTTGATAATTAGCTTGTCGCTTCCTGCTGCTTTGAAACTCATGTCGAGCCCTTTGACGGAATGGGTCAGGGCACCAAAGGAGATGAAATCGACACCTGCCTTGGCATAAGGAATCATCGTGTCGAAAGTGATGCCACCAGAAGATTCAGTCTCGGCACGACCAGCCACGAGCTTGACGGCCTTCTCCGTATCTTCGGGCGTGAAGTTGTCGAACATGATGCGGTCGCAACCCTCGGCAAGAGCTTCCTCCAGTTCCTTCCAATTGCGCACCTCACACTCTATCTTGAGATCCTTGTGATGATCCTTGCAGTATTGCTTGGCACGGCTGATGGCGTTGTGGACGCCTCCGCAGAAGTCGATGTGATTGTCCTTAAGGAGAATCATGTCGAAGAGACCAATGCGGTGGTTCATGCCGCCACCAATCTTCACAGCCTCCTTCTCGAGCATACGCATACCAGGGGTGGTCTTACGGGTGTCGAGCACGCGGGTCTTGGTGCCTGCATCGATGAGCGCCTGCTGATATTTGTGGGTCATCGTGGCGATGCCGCTCATGCGCTGAAGGATGTTGAGCATCAGTCGCTCAGTTTGCAGAAGACTCTGCTCCTTGCCCTTCACGGACATCACGATGTCGCCAGGCTTCACATGAGCCCCGTCCTGAATGTACACTTCCACCTCCATCGTGGGGTCGAAACGACGGAACACCTCTTTGGCAATCTCCACGCCAGCGAAGATTCCCTCCTCCTTGATGAGCAGCTTGCTCTCGCCGTAGGCGTCGGCAGGAATGCAGCAAAGCGTGGTGTGGTCACCGTCGCCAATGTCCTCAGCAAAGGCGAGGTCGATGAGACGATCATTTAGTTCTTCTACGCTTAACATAGTCGGATGGCTTTTTATCGTTTTCAAAATACCAAGCAAGACCAATCTTCACACCCACCTTGGTGTACTCGGAGAAGTTGTTGGTGGAGATGTCGGTGTAGAGCGATGGCTCGATGGTGAGATGACGGTTGAGGAAGAAGCAGTAGCCAAGCTCGGGCGTAACCATCAGGTCGTTGTAGTTGGGCGCACCATGCACATACTTGGCACCAGCCTGCAGGAACAGTCCGTTCTGCTCGATGAGGTAGCGGCACTTCATCCCCGCGTAGAGCGTCTGCATGTCGTTGTTGTGGTAGTCGAAGCCCATGTCGGCAATGAGCATCCATGCCTCCTCGAACATGTAGCCCCCGTTCACACCGAAGTTGAGCCTCACTTTCTCGTTCTTGTTGTAGGAGAGACCAGCCGCATTGGTGGTGGCAGCGAGATAGTACTTGCCTTTTTCAAACTGTGCGAAGGCACTGCTGATGCCGACGAGGGCAAACAGGATGGTAAAAACGATTTTCTTCATATCATTATTTATTTTGTAGTTGTTCTTTCCGATAGAGTGCCCACGCCAACGCTCCGCAGATGGCTGCATAGCCGAGGATGTGGGGCAGATAAGTGAGCCACGTGTTCCAAGTGAAGCCGTTGTACAGATAGAATCCGAATCCTGCGGCAAAGAACGCTATGGGCTGCCAGACGTATCGCTTCATCGTGCAAATTGCTTTTTAGCCCACAGAATGTACCACACCAGCACACCCAATGTGATGGCGCCACCCAGCAGATAGGCGATGAAGTGATGGAGTTGGAATCCCTCGGGGGCGATGAGGATGTATGTTGAGCACACGATGGTCATCCACAGGGCTGGCACCAGCGACACGAAGAAGGCACATTTCTTGGTACCTTCTGCAGCACTGCGTTTGGTCAGCCATACGGTGATAGCCCACAAGGTAATCACGGCAAGACTCTGATTGAACCATGCAAAGTAGCGCCACAGAATGTCGAAGTTAATGAACATGAACACACCACTGATCACGAAGATGGGCACCGACAAAATCAGACGCTTATAAATTCTGTTCTGCTTGTAGTGCATGAAATCGGCAGCAATCAGTCGAGCACTGCGCAAAGCGGTGTCGCCACTCGTGATCGGCGCTGCCACCACACCCAAAATGGCGAGTACAGCTCCGACCTTGCCGAGCCATGTAGAGCAGAGGACATTGACCAGAACGGCTGGATTGGCATTGCTGGTTCCGCCATTGGTCATCAGCGCCCAAAGCTTCTCGTAAGGAGTTTCATCACCCGTCATGCCAAACTTCGTCACATCGAACGAGCCTGCAAACTTGATGGCAGCAGCCGCCCAGATGAGCGCCACCAGACCTTCCGTAATCATAGCGCCGTAGAAGATGGGACGACCATGTTTCTCGTTCTTCAGGCATCGAGCCATCATCGGACTTTGAGTAGCATGGAAACCACTGACCGCACCACAGGCAATCGTGATGCACAAACCCGGGAAGATGGGAATCTTACTGGTAGGATGATGGTTGCTGAATGCTTCTGTGATTTCAGGCATATCGCCAGCATTGGCAAAAATACCATACACCAAACCCACAGCCATCAGTAGCAGCGCCACGCCGAAGATGGGATAGATACGTCCAATCAGTTTGTCAATGGGCAATAAAGTGGCAAGCAGATAATAAACAAAGATGAGAATGACCCAGAAAAGATTTTCTCCCAACATACTATCGCCACCAATCATGTTGGCAAGCAGTCCTGCAGGGGTGGTCACAAACACTGCACCCACCAGAATCATCAGCACCAACGACAAGATGCGAAGAGCGAATCGTGCGGTTGAGCCCAACTCGTCACCTACAATCTCAGGCAGGCTGGCACCATTCTTTCGCAGACTGATCATGCCCGACATATAGTCATGCACCGCTCCGCCAAAAATGCAGCCCAACACAATCCAAAGGTAGGCACTCGGACCGAACAGGACGCCCAAGATGGCACCGAAAATAGGACCTGTGCCCGCAATGTTCAGAAACTGAATCAGAAAAACTTTCCATGTCGGCATCGGCATGTAATCGACACCATCCCGCGATGCGTAACAGGGAGTCTGGCGCTGCGGGTCTGCACCAAAGACCTTATCAACAAATGCTCCATAGAGGACATAACCCAAAACGAGGAGCAAGAGAGAAGCAATAAAAGTAACCATTTTAGTTTTTATTCAAACAAATACTCGGCAAAAGTAAGGAAAAATCCTTACCTTTGCAAAAAATTTAGTGTTAATAATGACTAATCAACATAAAGCATTTCTCTTGTGGGCATTTTTGAGCCTTGTGACTGCAACTCTTTGGGCACAGAACGACACATCCCCACGAGCAGAATATCTCTACGAAAAAGAACACCCTCTGCGCGAAACCCGTGCTGTCTGGCTGACCACCATCGGAGGTCTTGACTGGCCTCGCACCAAAGCCACCGATGCATCCAGCCGCGAACGCCAGAAGCAGGAACTCATTCGCATTCTCGACAGCTACAAGCGTGCCAACATCAACACCGTCATCTTCCAGACACGTGTACGTGCTGCCCTCCTCTACCCTTCGAAGATTGAGCCTTGGGAACTTAGTCTTACAGGCAAGGCAGGGCAATCGCCTGGTTACGATCCATTGGCATTCTGCATCGAGGAGTGCCACAAGCGAGGTATGGAAGTGCATTCGTGGATTGTCTGCATCCCTATCGGCACCAGAGATCGACAAAACGGTTATGGCTCTTCCTCCCTCATCAAGAAGCATCCTGAACTGGTGAAGACCGTCAAAGGAGGGGAGATGTTCATGATTCCTGGTAAGCCCGAAACTGCCGACTACATCGCCAGCATCTGCAAAGAGATTGTTGAGAATTACGATGTGGACGGCATCTCACTCGACTATATCCGATACCCTGAATCCACCTTCAATTACTCCGATGATGAACTTTATCCACGTGCTTCCAACATGAGCAAGGCCGACTGGCGACGCGAAAACATCACCCGCATCGTCCGACGTGTGCACGATGCGGTCAAGCCCATCAAGCCATGGGTGAAACTCAGCAGTTCGCCCATCGGAAAGTATGCCAACACCCGTAGGTACAGCGCTGGAGGATGGAACTGCTATGATGCCGTATGGCAAGACCCTATACTTTGGCTGAAGCAAGACCTGCAAGACATCCTCTTCCCCATGATGTACTTCACGGGCGACAACTACTACCCTTTCCTCTTCCAATGGCTCGAGAACACCAACGGACACCCCATCGTGCCCGGACTCGGCATCTATTTCCTCGACCCACGCGAAGGACGCTGGACGCTCAACGAGGTGCGTGCCGAGATGCACACAGCCCGCAACTCCGGCATCGGTGGCATCGCCTTCTATCGGGGCGAATTCTTCACCAACAACAGCAAAGGCATCTACGACACCGCCTGCAAAGAGTTCTTTCCCTATCCTGCCCTCACAGCCCGCATGACCTGGATGAGCGACACCATCGCACCTCCAGCCCCTACATCTATTATATATAATAAGGGCATCATCCAATGGCAAGCCCCTCAGTCCCCCAAGGATGGGCTTCTATACAATGTCTATGGTTCCAACGTCTATCCCGTTGATATCACCAAAGCTGAGAACCTCCTTGCCGTCAATCTTCGCGACACCCACTGGGAACTTAACGCTCGTGCCCAGAAGGTGCGCCACTACGCCATCACCACCATCGACCGTTTCGGCAACGAGAGTTCTGCCCTGCAAGAGGAGAAACCCACCTTCGAACTCCCCAAGCACATAGACGTACCTAAGCTCATCAACCCCGTAAGCACGAAAAAAGCCACCAACGGCAAGAAAAAGAAGAAAAAGAAATAATTATTGCCTACGATAAGCAATCATCAATTTACCCTTCTCCACCAATGCCTCAAAACCATTGGGATTGAGAGGGGTTAATTGTATCGTGCATCCAGCGCCATATCGCTCTTGCAACAGCAAAGCGAGGATGCCCATGTTGAGGCGGAAATTGATTTCGAGGCAGGGATGGATGTGCCCATCAGCGGTCTTGAGCATGTCGATGCCGACGGGTCCGCGGTAGGCGATGCGGGACAGATGCTCCCGATGGTATGCCATGAGCCGTTGCAGGAATTCGGGGTCGATGCCGATGCGCTCCACCAGCTCTTCCTGGCTCTCCACATGATTATATCCATACGCTCCATTCTCGGAGGCATGAAAAACTGAATAGCCTAAGAAATCCACACGCTTGTCGTCATTGACGAAAAACTCCATCGCAAAATCAAGCACCTTGTCGGCATAGAACCGATCCATCACAAATCCGCCTTGTGAAGAGAGGAATCCCTGCAAACGGTTGATAATTGACAGTTGATAGTTGACAGTTGACAATTGATTATCTTTCTTTTCAACTTCAGCCACAAACACCCCTCTACCAGAAGAAGACCAAGGGGACTTGAAGATGAATTGACAGTTGGTAGTTGATAGTTGGCAATTAAGGTTATCAACCCATTTCATTTCGCTCCCTAACAATCTCTCATCCTTCATCTCTGCCAGCAAATCCTTGATGTATCCGCAGGCAAATTCCCTTGATGACAATCGCCTCAACTCAGCAAGCCAATCGTCCGACGGAAGCAGTTCCTCAGCTATGCCCATCTGACTGTATCGCTGTTTCGTGGCAAGGCTCCATCCCCAAGGACCAGCAAAACGGGTGTCTTCCCACACCTGAGCCAGATCCGCCAAATCCGCCTCCATCTGCTGAATGCGCTTGGGGGGACGGTACTGACGCACGTTGGCAGCCAGCGCCATATCGTTGGAACAATTAAAGATGCTCGGCAGTTTCATGGTGCAAAGGTAAACAGAATTGCAGAATCCACCATCATGTTACATCAAAAATAAATATTGTAACACCATTGCAAGGCTATTTGGCACAAAAATCGTACCTTTGTACCCAAATTCTAAAACTTTACTCAAACACATCTATGTTGAAGAAATTTCTATCTATCACTATGGCGGCAACGGCTCTCACATTCTGTGCCAATGA
>JAGAAZ010000095.1 GCA_017614895.1 Bacteroidaceae bacterium
GCGCCATCTCCTCCACACTCGGCACGTCATACTCGAACGAGATGGCGGTCTCCCTCACATACGGCGCATAGATGGCCTGAACGGCACTCGCATCGCCGGGGGTTGCTGGTCTGATGTTGATTTGTTCCATCCTCGTGTTGCTTGAATCCTTTTTGAGGCTGCAAAGTTAGAAAATCCTGCTGGAAAACGCAAGAAAAAGAAGAAAATGTAGTATCTTTGTGGCGAAAATACGAGACAACGATGAGAAAGACATTACTGACATTTGCGACGTGGACCGTGGCTATGTGGCTGACGGCACAGACGCTGCACTACAACCGTCCTGCCCACTATTTCGAGGAGGCACTCCCCATTGGCAACGGCACGATGGGCGGCATGGTGTATGGCGGCACGGAGGTGGAACGCATTTCCCTCAATGACATCACGCTCTGGACGGGTGAGCCTTGCAACATGAACGTCTATTCGCCCGAGGCGCATAAGACCATCCCCGCCATTCGCGAGGCATTGCGGAAGGGTGACTATCGGGAAGCAGACCGTCTGCAACGGAACGTGCAGGGACATTTCTCGCAGAACTACCAGCCGCTGGGCGACTTGACGATTGAGTATCTCGACACGCTGGAGCAGGTGAGTGGCTATCGCCGTTGGCTCGATCTTAGTGATGCAACGGCTCATACCTTATATTATAGGGGCAAGTATCTGTACAACATAGATTATTTCGCCACGCATCCTGATTCGGGTATGGTTATCCGTATCACGACCGACAATCCCAAGGGCATCCATGCACGGATCTCGATGGGTTGCCAACTGCCACACTTGACGACGGCAACGATGGATGGCACGCTGACGGTTGAGGGCTATGCGGGCTATGCCTCCCTGCCGAGCTACTACGATGCCAAGGAGAAGTTTGCCTACGACCCCAAGCGCGGCATCCATTTCCGCACGAAGGTGAAGGTGGCTGCGTCTGACGTAGGCTTTGGCGATGGCGTGAGTGAGGTGAATGGAAACAAGGAGGTGATCCTCTATGTGGTCAGTGCCACCTCCTTCAACGGCTACGACAAAGACCCCGTGAAGGAGGGAAAGCCTTACTGGCAAATTGCTGATGCGCGGCTGGATCGCCTATCAAGGAAACCTTATCCTATACTGCAGTCCCGCCATATCAAGGACTACAGGAGTATCTACGACCGCGTGAAGCTCTCATTGGGAACAGAAAAGGAATATCCTCGCCCCACCGATGAAATCTTACGCGAATATGTGAACGAAGGCATCTTCAATCCCCAGCTCGAAGCCCTTTACTTCCAGTATGGTCGCTACCTGCTCATCTCCTGCTCCCGCACCCCGAATGTCCCTGCCAATCTGCAAGGGCTTTGGAACGAGAGCATCCTGCCACCGTGGTCGTGCAACTACACCAGCAACATCAACGTGGAGGAGAACTATTGGGCTGCAGAAACCGCCGCCATGCCCGAGATGCACCTGTCCTTCCTCAGCTTCATGAAGGAACTGCAAGGCTCTGGCGAACTCACCGCCAAGGCATACTACGGCGTGGACAAGGGCTGGTGTCTCGCCCACAATACCGACATCTGGGCGATGACCTGTCCCGTCGGTCTCCACACCGGCGACCCCATGTGGGCGAACTGGAACATGGGTGGCGCATGGGTGAGCACCCACATCTGGGAGCACTACACCTTCTCGCTTGACAAGGATTTCCTCAAGGAATACTATCCCGTCCTCAAGGGTGCGGCAGAGTTCTGCCTCGCCTGGCTCATCTCCACCAAGGACATGGGCGTGGAGGGTAAAGAGTATCTTATCACTGCTCCATCTACCTCGCCCGAGAACTGCTTCATCACCGACCAAGGCTATCATGGTCGCACCTGTTATGGAGGCTTTGCTGACATCGCCATGATTCGTGAGTGTCTCACCGATGCTGTGAATGCCGCCCGCATCCTGAGACTTGACGAGGATTTTTACGTTGAGGCAACCGCAGCCTTGGCGAAACTTCAACCCTACAAGATTGGCAAGAAGGGAAATCTCCAGGAATGGTTCTATGACTGGGAGGATGAAGACCCTCATCACCGCCATCAGAGCCATCTGTTTGGCGTGTATCCTGGGCACAACATCAACGATGGCGTGAACTCGAAGGAAGCCATCCACCGTGCTGCCTCCAAGACTCTCGAACTGAAGGGCGACCAGACCACAGGTTGGAGTACAGGATGGCGTGTGAATCTCTATGCCCGTCTGCACGATGCCAAGAACGCCTACCATATCTATCGCAAGCTCCTCTCATACGTGAGTCCTGATGGTTACCGTGGTCCCGATACCCGTCGTGGTGGCGGCACCTATCCGAATCTGCTCGATGCCCATTCTCCTTTCCAGATAGACGGCAACTTTGGTGGTTGTGCTGGGGTGGTGGAGATGCTTATGCAGAGCGAGTTCACCTTCGAAGCCACCAAATCCGCTAAGTATGGTTGGCAGCCAGGCATCTCCATCGAACTTCTTCCTGCCCTTCCCGACAATTGGAAGGATGGTTCCGTCTCCGGCATCCGTGCCCGTGGTGGCATCACCGTTGATATGACCTGGGCTAACAGCCGTGTCACCACGCTCATTCTCACGGCTCAGCAGGCACAAAAAATTCAGCTCACCGTGAATGGCGAGCTGAAGCAGTTGAAGTTGAAGAAAGGACGGAACGTCATAAAACTTTCTTGAATTTCTCAATGAATTGTTTTGCCTCGTCCATGCTTAGGCAGAGCGGTGGCAGCAGACGGATGACGTTCGTGCCCGAACAACCCGTGAAGCAATGCTCTTCCTTGATGAGGCGAGTACGTGGCTCCTTGTAAGGAATGTCCAGTTCGATGCCAATCATCAGACCCTGACCACGAACATCCACCACGTGTGGCAGGTTGCCAGCCTTCATCTCAGCTGTGAGCGTGTCGAGTAGGTACTGACCGACCTTGGCAGCATTCTCCACTAACTTCTCCTCCTCAATGATGTCGAGCACAGCCAATGCGCCGGCACATCCGAGGTGGTTGCCACCAAACGTCGTGCCCAACTGACCATAGACAGGCGTGAACTTCGGAGAAATCAGCACGCCGCCCATTGGGAAGCCGTTACAGATGCCTTTGGCCACCGTGATGATGTCTGGCTTGACATCCAGGTGCTGATGAGCGAAGAACTTGCCGCTTCGTCCGTAGCCGCATTGGATCTCGTCGCAGATGAGCACGGTGTTATGACGATCGCAGAGGATGCGCAGTTCCTGCATGAATTCCTTGGTCACCATCCTGATGCCACCCACACCTTGGATGCACTCAATGATGACGGCACATACGTCGCCCTTCTCCAATTCCGTCTTCCAAGGGTCGATGTCGTTGATGGGCAGATAGGTCACGTGCCCGTTGTTATTGATGGGCGCGATAATCTTAGGGTTATTCGTCACCTCGACTGCGAGGGAAGTACGTCCGTGGAAAGCCTTCTCCATCGACAGCACGCGAGTTCTGCCATTATAGAAGGATGCCAACTTGAGCGCGTTCTCATTGGCTTCAGCACCCGAGTTGATGAGGAACAACTGGTAGTCCTCATAACCCGATGCCTTGCCGAGACGGCTTGCCAGTTCCTTCTGGAGCGGATTCTGTACGGAGTTGCTATAAAAGCCCAGCTTATTGAGCTGCTGGGTCATCGCCTCGACATAGTGAGGGTGGCAGTGTCCCACGCTGATGACAGCGTGACCGCCATAGAGATCAAGATATTCCTGACCCTCCTCATCCCACACGTGGCATCCCTTGCCCTTGTCGATGGCAATGTCGAAAAGTGGATATACGTCAAATAGTTTCATTGCTTATTAAAAGGCACTTGCCTTGAGATTAAGTCCGGCTTTCTCGTCCAAGCCGAACATGATGTTCATATTCTGTACTGCCTGACCGACGGCACCCTTGAGGAGGTTGTCAATCATGCTGGTAATCACAACTTTCTTGCCGAAGACCTCCACGTGGACCAGCCCTTTGTTGGTGTTCACCACCTGCTTCAGGTCGAGGGCTTTGTCGGAGTAGTGGGTGAAGGCTGCATCCTTGTAGAAGTCTTTGTATAGAGCGACAATGTCGCTCTCCACAGGACTCTTCTCCAGCGTCACCACCTCTGTGCAGAAGATGCCACGTGGGAAATCGCCACGATAAGGGATGAAATCGACGGTGATGCCCTCTGCTTCATAGCCCTCATCCAATGTGTCCACCACATGAGGAGCCTCCGCTGGCTTCAGTTCGTTCAGTGTCTGGCAAATCTCGTGCAGATGCTGGTGGGTGAAGAGCTTATACACCGAGAAGTTGTTGTCTCTCCAAGAGAAGTGTGTGGTGGCACTGGGCTTCTGACCAGCTCCCGTCGAACCGGTGATGGCATTGACGGCAATGTCCTTCGTGAGCAACCCAGCCTTCGCCAAAGGCAAGAGACCGAGCTGGATGCAGGTGGCAAAACAACCAGGGTTCGCCAAGTGCTGACACTTCGCAATCTCTTCCCTGTGCGTCTCAGGCAGACCATACACATAGTCGTGGTCGCCCTTGATGCGGAAGTCCTGCGCCATATCGATAATCTTCACGTTCGCAGGGATGTCGTGCTCCTTCAGGAACGCCTCGCTCTTACCGTGACCGAAGCAGAAGAACACCGCATCCACCTGGTCAAAGGGCATCTCCGACGTGAACTCCAACTCCGTCTCTCCGATGAGTCCTTCATGCACGTCATACACCTTGTTGCCAGCATTCGACTCGCTGTTCGCAAACACGATTTCTGCCTGTGGGTGGTTAATCAGCAGGCGAATCAACTCGCCGCCCGTGTAACCAGCCGCACCTAATATACCTACTTTAACCATTATCTTTCTTCGTTTGGATGTGCCAGATAGTAAGCACGGAGTGGGGTGGAAGTGACTTTGATGAAGCCCTTGGCATCTTCTGATGACCAAGCCTTGGCTGTCTCACCATACTCACCGAGCTTGTTCTTCACGAGGTCGTTAGGTGAATCCACACCAACCGTCTGGAAGCAGAGTGGACGGAGCTCGAGGGTCACCTCACCCGTCACATTGCGCTGGGAAGAAGTCAGCATTGCCTCGATGTCTGGCATCACAGGCTCCAGGTACTGGCTCTCGTGCAGGAACATGCCGTACCAGTTGCTCACCTGATCCTTCCAGTACTGCTGCCACTTTGAGAGCGTGTACTTCTCCAAGAAACGGTGTGCGCCGATGATGAGCATAGGAGCAGCAGCCTCGAAGCCTACACGTCCCTTGATGCCGATGATGGTGTCACCCACGTGACAGTCACGACCGATGCCGTAAGCCGCACCAATTTCCTCCACTGCCTGGATAGCCTTGATCTTGTCGTCATACTTCACGCCGTTCACGCTGCAAAGCTCACCCTTCTCAAAGCCCAACTTCAACAGCTCTGGACCTTCCTTCGTGGGGTGCTTCAGATAAGCTGACTCGGGCAGACCCTGTGTGGAGTCGAGAATCTCACCACCACAGATGCTGGTACCCCAGATACCCACGTTGTAAGAGTACTTCAACTTCGCAAAGTCAGCCGCAAAGCCGTTCTTGTTCAGGTAGTCAATTTCCTCCTGACGGCTCAAGTTACCGTCACGGGTCAGGGTGATGATTTCCACACCAGGAGCCATCACGAGGAAGGTCATGTCGAAACGGATCTGGTCATTACCGGCACCCGTACTTCCGTGTGCAATCGCGCTGGCACCAATCTCCTTCGCATAACGAGCAATCGCCAATGCCTGGAAGATACGCTCAGAACTTACAGAGATAGGGTAGCAGTTGTTTCTCAGCACATTGCCGAACACCATATACTTGAGTGACTTGGCGTAATACTCCTGAGTCACGTCCAGGGTCACATACTTCGTTGCACCCAACTTGTAAGCGTTCTCCTCGTTCGTCTTGAGCTGTTCTGCAGAGAAACCGCCTGTGTTGGCACATGCTGCATGTACTTCATAACCTTTTTCCTTTGCCAGATACATCACCGTGTAGCTGGTGTCCAATCCGCCGCTGAAGGCAACGACAACCTTTTTCTTTTCTGCCATAATATCTTGTTTTAATTTTTCATTTTCACTCTAAACTCTAAACACTAAACTCTCAACCCTATACTCTTACATCAGCCCTCTCAACACCATCTCCTTCATGATCTCTTGGAAAATCTCCACAGGAGTGGGCTCTCCCTGATGCTGTGCTGGGTCGTACAGCATACCCGTGCAGATGCAGAACTTGCGTTCCTTCATCTCCAAGATGGGGTGATTGATGCATCCTCGGCAACCGCGCCAGAACGCATCATCGTCTGTGAGTTGGTTGAAGCTCACCGGCACATAACCCAGTGCTGTGTTCATCTTCATCACTGCATCACCACTGGTGAGCGAGAAGATTTTGGCGTGAGGCCAGCGCACACGAGCCAATGTGAATGTGTGGTCCTTGATGCGCTTGGCGATGTTGCGTCCCTGATAGTCGGGATGCACAATCAGACCTGACGTAGTCACATACGACTTATTGCCCCACGTCTCGATGTAGCTGAAACCCACGAACGTGTCGCCCAGCTCCGACTGCTTGCTGGGGTCAAGTGCCAACACCGCCTTGCCTTCCTTCATCTTCGTCGCCACATACTCGTGGGTGCGTTCGGCAATACCTGTTCCACGCTTCTTGGCAGCCTCGCGGATGGTGTCAAGAATCAAATCCACATACTTCTCGTGGCTTGCGTCCGCCACAATCACCTTTATTCCGTCTTCGTATATCATAATGATTATATAACTTCAATTTTTCTTATCGTACCTTTAGCACGCTTGGCTCGTCCAAGAATCTTTCAACGCTTCAATTCTTATAATTGACTTCCCGGATAGACCGGTACGATTGTTCTCAAATTCGCTTCTAATGTGTTCTTGTTGAATCCCTCCTCCAGCGCCAGGAAGATGGTGTCATCTCCGGCAATGGTGCCAATCACCTCTGGAATGTGGGCGTTGTCAATGTCGCTTGCCAATCCGCTGGCATAACCCGGTCGGCACTTGATGACTGCCAGCTGCCCCGAGATGCGGATGGACATGAAGCCGTTTCGGATAGCTGTTCCTTCCTGTCGATGTTCCCTCACCCTGCGGTAATAGGGATTCTCTGGCAACATGTAGATGGAACGTCCCTTGGGCGAGAAGCCCTTCACCACCTTCAGCAGTTTCAGGTCGCGCGACAAAGTGGCTTGCGTCATGTTCACACCCTCTTTCGAGAGTGCCTGTGCCAACTCATCCTGACTTCCAATCTCCTGCGTCTGGATGATGCCCTTGATGATGTCCAATCTTGATTGTCTTGCAGTCATCTTCTGTATAATTATTCAAAATCGGCTGCAAAGTTAC
>JAGAAZ010000096.1 GCA_017614895.1 Bacteroidaceae bacterium
AAGGAAATCAACATGGCTGCTTACATGGAGGTACGCACTCAGATTCAGGAGATGTGCGACGACTTCCTCGGCTACTATATTCCAGACCTCAACCACATCAACAACTCACTCCTCGTAAAGCCAGGTCTTCCAGGTGGTATGATGGGTTCTTTGATGACAGACCTAGAGGACAACCTCAAGTCACTCAACAAGTGGAAGGTGAAGAACGGTCAGCCAGAACTGACTACTGACGACCTCCTCATCAAGCTCTTCGACGAGGTGGCTTACGTATGGCCTAAAGTAGGTTATCCTTGCCTCGTGACTCCATTCTCTCAGTATGTGAAGAACCTCGCCCTGATGAACGTGATGCAGATGGAGAAGGGTAAGCAGCGTTGGAGCATGATTGCCGACACGATTTGGGACATGATTCTCGGCAAGGCTGGTCAGTTGCCTGGTCCTGTAGCTCCTGAACTTGTGGCAATGGCCAAGGAACAGGGTCGTGAATTTGAGACACAAGATCCACAGTCATACTTCCCTGACAAACTCGACGAGTTCCGTGAGGAAATGAAGCAGAACGGATGGGAACTCGGTGAGGACGACGAAGAACTCTTCGAACTCGCTATGCACCCAGAGCAGTATCGTGCTTACAAGAGCGGTAAGGCTAAGGCTGACTTCGAGGCTGACCTCGCTAAGCGTAAGGCTGCCAAGAATGCGCCAGCAGCAGGTGCTGAAGGTCCTAAGAGCGTGACGGTTCAGGTGAACGGTGTGAACTACAAGGTGGAAATCGCTTACGGCGATGCTGCTCCAGCAGCTCCAGCAGCAGGTGCAGCACCAGCAGCTGCTCCAGCAGGCGAAGGCGAGGACATCGTGGCTCCACTCGAAGGTAAGTTCTACCTTGTGAAGGACAACTCTGAAACTCCAGTGAAGGTGGGCGATACAGTTCAGGCTGGTGACACCCTCGGCTACATTGAGGCCATGAAGACCTTCAACGCCATCCGTGCTGACAAGGCAGGAACTATCACTGCTATCCTCGTCAACTCAGGCGACTCAGTGGAAGAAGATGACCCAATCATGAAAATGGCTTAATTATGGAAGAAATACTGAATAACATATACCAGATGACGGCATTCAGCGACATCATCGCCGCCAATGGTACGTATCTTGTCATGTACTTGCTTGCCTTCGTACTTCTGTACCTCGGCATCGTCAAGCACTTCGAGCCACTGCTGCTCATCCCCATCGCTTTCGGTGTGCTGATTGCCAACTTCCCGGGCGGTGATATGGGTGTGTACCAGGCAGACGAGGCTGGACGCATTGTCAATGCAGAAGGCAAAGTGCTCGCAGAGAACATCTGGGAGATGTCGCTTCCCCAGATTGCGCACGACCTCGGCTTGATGAATTTCCTCTACTACATGCTCATCAAGACAGGTTTCCTGCCACCAGTGATTTTCATGGGTGTGGGCGCATTGACCGACTTCGGCCCCATGCTCCGCAACCTTCGCCTCTCCATCTTCGGTGCAGCTGCACAGATGGGTATCTTCGCAGTGCTCATCATCGCTGTGGCATCAGGTCAGTTCAACATCAAGGAGGCCGCATCGCTCGGCATCATCGGTGGTGCTGACGGTCCTACCGCCATCTTCACCACCATCAAGCTGGCTCCTCACCTCTTGGCTCCTATCGCCATCGCAGCCTACTCCTACATGGCACTCGTGCCAGTCATCATCCCACTCGTGGTGAAGATGCTCTGCTCAGAGAAGGAACTAAAGATTAACATGAAGGAGCAGGACAAGCTCTTCCCTTCAGGTCAGAAGATGAAGAACGAGAAGGTCATCAAGATTATCTTCCCTATCGCCGTGACCACCATTGTGGCACTGCTCGTTCCATCAGCAGTATCACTCATCGGTATGCTCATGTTCGGTAACCTCCTCAAGGAGATTGGTTCTGACACAAGCCGTTTGTTCGACACCATTTCCAACTCTATCATGAACACAGCAACCGTCTTCCTCGGTCTTTGCGTAGGTGCGACCATGACCGTTCAGGCATTCCTCAACTGGACTACCATCGGTATCGTGGTAGGTGGCTTCTTCGCATTCGGTCTCTCCATCGCATCAGGTATCTGCATGGTGAAGGTGACGAACCTCTTCAGCAAGAAGAAGATCAACCCACTCATCGGTGCAACAGGTCTTTCTGCTGTGCCAATGGCTTCTCGTGTCTGCAACGAGATTTCCACCAAGTACGACCCCAAGAACCACGTCCTCAACTACTGCATGTCCTCCAACGTGTCAGGTGTGATTGGTTCTGCTGTCGCAGCAGGTGTACTCATCTCCTTCCTGCAGAACATGACACTGTAAGACACATCTTATATAAAAGTAAAGGGCAATCGACACGTTCGGTTGCCCTTTTTATATTCAAATGCGTAAAACTTTTGGCGTTTTAAAGAATAATGAGTACCTTTGCATTGATGAATACTATTTATTTACTTAAAATCAACAAGGAAATGAACAAGAAAATGTATCGTGCCGTAATGACGGCAATGCTGCTGATTGGCATGAATGCTGTAGCTCATGCACAGCTGAACGGATTGATCAACAGAGGTAAGGCAACACTCAAGAATGAGGTCAAGAACGAAGTTAAGAAGGAAGCCAAGAAAGAAGTGAAGGAACAGGGATTGAATGCACTGACGAAGGTGGCAGGCAAGGAATCTTCCTTCACAGAGAATGGACACACTTACACGCAGAAAGGAACGCTGAACATCAAGACGTACATCCCAGCCGCAACAGGTATGGTGACATTCACCAATGTACCTTCGAATTATGATGAGTTCGAGAAGGTCTATACAGAATTTCTGGGTAAGACACCTTATGGTACGGCTGCCATGATGCCAATGGCGATGGCAATTTATGGTCGCGACCGTGCTGAGGGTGAGAAGTGCATCCGACTCATCAATTATTCATCGAACGTGAACTCCGTGCTCTCTCAGCTCAAGGAGAAGTTTGGCACTTCGCAGTATGCGCCTGAGAATGACTCTTATCACCAGCCATACTTGCCAGCTGCTGTGCTGGAAGGTGCTACGCCTCAGAATGCTTATACGCCTAAATATCCCTACACGGTGAACATGCGTGCCAGCGTGAACAAGCATCAGGACATGCAACTATATGACGGTCGTGTGATGTACATCTATATGATGGGCAAAGGCTGGGACACGGAACAACGTAGTGTGGAAATCATTCAGGTGAACGATGGCGAACTCTTCAAGGTGTTCAACTGCCCTGCCCTCTATACCCAATGCAAAAACATCAAGGGCACTTGGGAAGGACTTAAGTAATAAAGTTTAGAATTAAGAACAATCAACAATCACTAAACCATCATGATCATGAAACGCCTATTGACCGTTATGTTGCTCACCCTGTCGTGGGCACTCACATGGGCCGACTCACCCCTCACCTCTTCCGACTTCGCTGAAAGTTACAAAGACCAGCCCATGGTGCAGATGGCGCTGAAGCTGTCTGACGACAGCGACGCGAGCATCCCTGTTTCGATGCTTAACTACTTGGCTGACAAGAAATCTCCCGTTGATGTGCGCTTGGCTGTCATCAATGCAATCGGTTGGAATTTCAATGGCAAAACTGCAGGACAGCAACTCTACGAGTATCTGTCAACTCGCTACAAGGCAAAGACGGTTGACAAACTCGCCAAGAAGCTAGATGCTGGTACCCTCGCCGTCTATGCCTACGCCCTGGCCATGAGCAACTACTTCGAGGTGGAAGAAGCCCAGGATTTGGCACACAAAGCTGTCAAGAAAGACAAGTCCAAGAGCTTCTCAGTAGCATTCATCGCCTCGCTCATCGATGCACAGGTGCATCTGGACGGCGACTGGGGCATGGTGTACAAGGTGGTAAATGACGTCCTCCACAATGGTTCTCTCCACCTCGACATGCGTCAAGAGGCCATCGACAGCGTGATGGAATACATTGACCTATACAAAGAATATTAAAACTCTATCACTTCGCCATCGTAGGCGAGATGAATACCGGCAGGAAGGGATTTCTCTTCCTGCTGATGTTTTTGGATGTGGTGACTCATGTGGATGATCCAGGCTTCCTTCACATCTAACCGCTGGGCAAAAGCGATGGCATCGTCAATACTTTGGTGACTGGGGTGCTCCTTGTGACGAAGTCCGTTGATAATCATGTAGTCGATTCCTTGGAGATATTCCAGTTCTGTGTCAGGAATCGTCTTCATGTCAGTAATGTAGGCGAAGTTATCAATGCGGAAACCGACGATGGGAAGTTTACCGTGCATTACTCGGATGGGGATAATCTCCACATCACCAAGTACGATGGGCACATGCGGTTTCATCTCGATGAGGTTGAGCGTGGGTACACCTGGATAGCGCTTGTCCTTGGGGGTGAAGCAATAGGGAATGCGCTCCATCAGATGGTCGGCACAGAACTTCTCGGCATAGACATTCACATCGCCAAAGACGCTGTAGGGACGCAGGTCGTCGAGTCCGCCCACATGGTCATAGTGCTCATGAGTGATGAGTACGGCATCGAACGGTGTGAAATCGTCGAGACGCATCATCTGTTCGCGGAAGTCTGGGCTGCAATCGAAAAGGATGCGCTTGCCTTTCACCTCCAAAAGGCTCGAACAGCGCAGACGCTTGTCTTTAGGGTCAGTGGAGGTGCATACCTCACACATGCATCCTATCTGAGGCACACCACAAGAGGTGCCGCTACCAAGTATCGTGATCTTCATATCATGTTCACTTCGGGGTGAATATCAATGCCAAACTTATCGTGAACATCTTTGCAAATAGTGTTGCAGAGCGTGATGATTTCGTCGGATGTGGCGCCACCGAGGTTGACCAGCACCAATGCCTGCTTGTCGTGCACCCCTGCCCTGCCGAGTGACTTGCCTTTCCAGCCACATTGGTCTATCATCCATCCAGCAGGAATCTTCACTCCACCCTCCACTTCGTAGAACGGCATCTGCGGATAGTCCTTCTGAATGGACAGGAACTTCTCACGGCTCACCACAGGATTCATGAAGAAACTGCCAGCATTGCCTTGCACCTTAGGGTCGGGCAGTTTGGCATTGCGGATGTCAATAATGGCCTGACGAACACTTTGAATCGACACTTTCTCTTGATTACCCAACACCGCCTTGATATTGCCGTATTCCAACTTCAATATCGGCAGTTTCTGCAAGCGATACGTCACGTGTGTAATGGCGTACTTGCCCTTCAACTGATTCTTGAAAATGCTCTGACGATAAGCGTAATTACACTCCAAATTGCCGAAAATGCGCTTCTGTCCATTGGACAAATCCATTGCCTCGACCAACGCAATCACATCCTTCGCCTCCACACCATATGCCCCGATGTTCTGCACGGCACTCGCACCCACCTCACCAGGAATCAGCGACAGGTTCTCCACACCGCCATAACCATGCTCCACTGCCCATGCCACAAAGTCATCCCATACTTCGCCAGCACCCACTCGCACCAGCAGTTCATCGGCAGTCTCTTCCACCAACTCAATACCCTTAATGGCACTATGCAGCACAGTCCCATCAAAGTCTCCTTTGAAGAGCAGATTGCTACCAGCACCCATGTGAAGCACCACACCGCTCAATGTAGGAATAAGCGCCTCAAGTTCTTCTTCGCTGTCATATTCCACATATCGTCTGGCTGTTACATCCATTCCAAACGTATTGTGGTTCAATAAATTATAATTCGTGTAATCCTTCATCAGTACTCTATCTCCTTCAGTTTCCAGTCATCGTCTTCCTTGGTGAACTTGAACTTCATCTGCATGCCGTTGCTGATGCCCTGCAAGAGGAGCGTCTTCTTATTCTGGCTGATGCAAGCCTGTCCATAATCCACGTTAATCAGTTCATCCGTCGGTAGCGGCAAACTGTTTCTCATTTCAAACCATTCTTCTGCATTTAGATGTTCCTCCTGCGGTTCCTCCTCCCCATCTTCAGACGTGAGAATCACCTTCACAGGTTCAGCCAACGACTTGCGCTGGAACACCGTGTCAGCCATAAACTTCGCATAAAAACTCAGGAAATTACCGTTCGGTATGTCGCCCAGCCTCTTCTTGTCAATCTCTGTCAGCATCCACTTGCCATCCACACGATTGAACTGGAACTTTTCCACCGCATCCTCCTTCAGCTGAATCCATTCCACCACCACATGCTGCATTGACGTGTCCTTTGACAACGCATAATCCTGCTCACGCTCATAGAGCACCGAAAGCACCTCTTGATTCTTGAAATGGTCATACTGCGACCAGTTCTGCTTCGTCAATTTCCCGCTGTCGCCACCATCCTTGCATGGCAATGGGTAGGCAATGCGCTGTCCTTGAAAACGGGCATCATCTATGAAATTATAGAAAAAGTCATCAAACAACTCATCCACAGCCGCAGGAGGCTCCTCCTCCTCAAACAAATGAAGTGTGTCACCCACAAACGCTTCGATGGAGTCCTCCTCCGGCTCATCCTCGCTGCCAAAAGCATTCGTCATCTTACTGTCCTTGCACGACAAAAGACACCCTAACGCAACTGCTATAACTAAACCTTTTCTCATGTTTTTTTCATAAAACGGCACAAAGGTAATGAAAAGTTAGAAAAAAAACACTAACTTTGCAGCGATTTTCACAAAACAGCATTAAATATGTTAGATAAGATTCAAAGTTTACTCCAAGAAGTTGAAGGTCTCACAGCCAATTCTGCTGAAGAGATTGAACAACTTCGTATCAAATATCTAAGCAAGAAGGGAGCCATCACAGCCCTCATGGCAGACTTCCGCAATGTGCCTGCCGAGCAGAAGAAAGAAATTGGCATCAAGATCAACGAGCTGAAGAACAAGGCACAGGACAAGATTAACGCACTCCGCGACAATTTCGCCGTACAGGAGACAGAGGTCAATCACCTCGACATTACCCGCACTGCCTACCCCATCGGACTCGGCACACGTCATCCCCTCACCCTCGTGAAGAACGAAATCATCGACATCTTCTCACGACTAGGCTTCTCACTCGCTGAAGGTCCCGAGGTGGAAGATGATTGGCACGTGTTCTCATCTATGAACTTTGCAGATGATCACCCAGCCCGCGACATGCAAGATACCTTCTTCGTTGAGGCACATCCCGACATCATCCTACGCACTCACACCAGCTCCGTTCAGGCCCGTGTGATGGAAAAGCAGCAGCCACCCATCCGTGTGCTCTGCCCAGGCCGCGTCTATCGCAACGAAGCCATCTCCGCCCGCGCCCACTGCTTCTTCCATCAAGTTGAAGGTCTTTATGTGGACGAAAAAGTCTCCTTCACTGACCTCAAACAGGTGCTCCTCCTCTTTGCCAAGGAGATGTTCGGCGAAGACACCAAAATTCGTCTTCGTCCCTCCTACTTCCCTTTCACTGAGCCTAGTGCAGAAATGGACGTTTCCTGCACCCTCTGCAAGGGCAAGGGTTGCAGCATGTGTAAAGGCTCTGGCTGGCTCGAGATCCTCGGCTGCGGCATGGTACACCCCAACGTGCTCGAAGCCAACGGCATCGACTCCACCAAGTACAAGGGCTACGCCTTCGGCATGGGTATCGAGCGCATCGCCAACCTCAAATACCAAGTCAAGGACCTCCGCCTCTTCTCCGAGAACGATGTCCGCTTCCTAAAAGAATTCGAAGCAGCGAACTAAGGAATCTGCCCCCAACGGCAGAAAAAAATAGATAACAACAAAGGAGCACCTGACCTATACTCAGATGCTCCTTTTCTTATACCAACTGTCAACAGGTGCCCCACTTCACTGCACCCTTTTGATTTTCCATCCTATCGCTGCCACCAGCAAAGTCATAAGAGGGCTGATGATGTTGAAGAAGCAGTATGGGAGGTAGGTAAGCGTGGGAACACCAAGGACGGCAGCTTGAGTCATACCGCAGGTGTTCCAAGGGACGAGGACGGAAGTGACAGTGGCGACATCCTCGGTGGTGCGACTGAGAAGACGTGACTCATAACCCTGTTGGCGATAGGCATTGCGGTACATGTCGGCAGTGAGGACGATGGAGATGAACTGGTCGCCAGTGGTGAGGTTGAGGAAGAGCCCTGTACAGGTGGTGGTGCCAACGAGGGTGAAACGGCTGCGGGCAAAGCGGATGATGACACGAGTGACGCTTTCAATCATGCCACTCGCCACCATTGATGCACCGAAGCACATGGCACAAAGGATAAGCCAAATGGTGTTGAGCATTCCTGCCATACCACCTGTGGAGACAAGTTCGTTGAGCGAGGCATTTCCTGTGTCGATGGCAGTGGAGCCATAGTAGGTGATAGCTAATCCGCGTATCAATGCCATTGCTTCGGAGAGTGTGTCGTCGGCAGCAATCTGCGTGAGGATGTGGGGTTGGAGTATCAGCGCCATGATGCCTGCCATTAGGGCTGACAAGAACAGCGTGATGACGGAGGGGACACGACGAGAAATGAGAATGCCTGTAAGAATGGGCACCAGGAGTGTCCATAGGGAAATGTTGAAGGTGCGGGAAAGCCCTTCCGTGTATTGCGCCACTTGCAGTTCCACCCCTTCCCCATTGCCAAGACCTGCGATAAAGAAGATAGTGAGGGTGATAAGGAATGTAGGCACAGTGGTGTACATCATGTAGCGGATGTGAACGAAGAGGTCTGTACCTGTGGCAGAGGATGCCAAGATGGTGGTGTCGCTGAGCGGAGAAAGCTTGTCACCGAAATAGGCGCCAGAGATGATGGCACCAGCCGTCCATGCTGTGTTGATGCCCAAGGCTTCGCTGATGCCGAGAAGTGCAACGCCGATGGTGGCGATGGTCGTCCACGAACTGCCCGAGAGCAACGACACCAAGGCGCAAATGAAGCAGGCGCTGACCAAGAAGAACTGGGGCGACATGATCTGCACACCATAATATATTAAGGTAGGAACCACCCCACTCACCATCCATGAGCCCGAGAGCATACCCACTGCCAAGAGGATAAGCAAGGTGACTGCCACATCGCCAATGGTCTTGGTGATGCGCTCCTCGAAGGCTTTCCAAGGAACACGATAGAAGATCAAGGAAAGGGTGATGCAGACAGCTGTGCCCAACAGGAGCGCCATCTGGCTGCCACCACTCAGGGAGTCGCTGCCAAAGAGATAGATGGCGACACACAGGAAGAGGATGAGCACCAAGATGGGAATCATAGCAACCAGCGGATGAGGAAGCGACTTTGGGGTAGTTTCGTTCATATCAGCAGTAGGGGTCATTGTTTGATTTTCTTCTTGTATTCACTCCAACGGGCACGGATACTGTTGACGTAGTCGTAGGTCTCGCTGCCACGGAAGTAGCCATACTTGACTTCGGACTGGTTGTAGTATTGAGAGTCGCTCATCTTGAGGACAAAGGCATCGACATTACCGAGCCACACGTTGGGATTCCTTCCGTATTTCTGCGCCAGGGCACGTGCATCATCAACATGACCCGCACCTGCATTATAGGCTGCAAGGATGAAATTGATGCGTTCGTCAGCATTGGAGATGAAGGAATAGTGGGTGTTGAGCTGCTTGATGAGCTTGGCGGCTCCACGCACATTGTTCTCTGGCACGAACACTTCCGACTGGGACACGCCTACATCACGGGCTGTGCCTGGCATGAGCTGCATCAAACCCATCGCACCCATGTAGGAAACCGCCTGCGGGTCGAAAGCCGACTCCTGATAAGCCTGTGCCGCCATCAGACGCCAATCCCATCCGCACGAAATGGCATGTTTCTTGAAGAGGTCGTCGTAAAGAGAAATCTGTCCACGGGCGACATTAAGAATAGGAGAAGAGACTTTGCGACGCGGTATGTAAGTACGTCCGCTGCTCGATTTGATGCGGATCGTCGTGTAATCGAAAAAGTCCTTCTGATGGGCTGTCATCCATTGCGACAGAGAGGCTGACAAGAGGGGTGAATCTTTGCGTACTGCCCATGCAGCATGTGCTTTAGGACGCAGCGATGTATCTTTCCGCTGTTGGGAAAGACTGTCCATGAAGGCATACATTTCATGTTCACCCACATAGGTGAGAAGAGCGGAAAGGGAATCTGTCTGCGCCAACTGGCAGGCAATAAAGTCACCCTCCCCTCTCTGGAGTTTCTCAATCAAATCATGCTGATTACGAGATACATCCACACGAATACTTACACCAATACTTTTAGCATATTGACGGGCAATCATGAACTGCACACCGAAGTCCTCACCCCGAAACTCGAAGTAACTTTCAGGACCATAGAGGGTAAGCACGATGAGTTCACCGTTCTGTTGAATGTCGGGCAAGTCGAGGTGGGGAGGATTGTCGTTGGCGTTGGTCTTAAACGGAGACCGCCCAGCGTCACCTTGCGACTTGTTGGAATCGCAAGCCATGATGCTGAGCAGTACACATAGAAGGATGAACCAACGCCTGATCATCTATCCTTTGCGTTGGGAAGCGCGGTTCTTCACACGCTGGCGTATCTCTGCCTTGTGCTTGGCCGCGCCCGACTTATGGGAACCTGTCTGGTAGGCTTTCTTGCGAGCTTTGGTCTTCACCTTATTGGGGTCTTCCTTTTTCTCGCCCTTTGCCTTCCCAAAGTTGATGCCATTCATGATGGCATACTGGATTTCATTATCTGTTGCCATAGATTAATGGTGGAAAAGGCGGATGCCTGTGAACGCCATTGCGATGCCGTACTTGTTGCAGGTCTCGATGACATTATCGTCACGCACTGAGCCACCTGCCTGAGCGATGTACTGCACACCACTCTTGTGGGCACGCTCGATATTGTCGCCGAATGGGAAGAACGCGTCAGAACCGAGGCACACGTTGGTGTTCTGTGCCAACCAAGCCTTCTTCTCCTCAGCGGTCAATGGTTCAGGCTTCTCGGTGAAGAAGTTCTGCCAAGTGCCTTCACGCAGCACATCCTCGTATTCGTCACCAATATACACATCAATGGTGTTGTCGCGGTCAGCACGACGGATGTCGCTCTTGAAAGGCAATGCCAACACCTTCGGACATTGGCGCAACCACCAGATGTCGGCCTTGTTGCCAGCCAGACGGGTGCAGTGAATACGGCTCTGTTGACCAGCACCAATACCAATCGCCTGTCCGTCCTTCACGTAGCACACAGAGTTTGACTGCGTATATTTCAAGGTGATAAGCGCAATCTTGAGGTCACGCTTCGCATCAGCAGGAATGTCCTTGTTGTCTGTTGGAATATTCTCGAAAAGGTTGTCGCCAGTCAGGTCAATCTCATTACGTCCCTGTTCGAAGGTGATGCCAAACACCTGCTTGCGCTCAATGGGTGCAGGAGTGTAGTTAGGATCCATCTTGATGACGCAGTAAGTGCCGTTACGCTTTGCACGAAGAATCTCCAAAGCCTCTGGAGTGTAATCTGGAGCAATGATACCATCGCTCACTTCACGCTTGATAAGCGTAGCTGTAGCCTCATCGCAAGTGTCGGAGAGTGCAATGAAATCGCCAAAAGAAGACATGCGGTCAGCACCACGAGCACGTGCGTATGCCGTAGCAATCGGAGTGAGTGGAATCTTCACATCATCCACAAAGTAAATCTTCTTTAGCGTGTCGCTCAGAGGAGCACCCACAGCAGCACCAGCAGGGCTGACGTGCTTGAACGAAGCAGCGGATGGCATACCTGTGGCAGCCTTCAATTCCTTGACCAGCTGCCAGCTGTTGAAGGCATCGAGCAGATTGATGTAACCAGGACGACCGTTAAGCACTTCGATAGGGAGTTCGCCCTCCTCCATATAGACGCGTGATGGCTTCTGATTAGGGTTGCAGCCATACTTCAATGCGAGTTCTTTCATGTGTAAAAATATTGTTGAGTGTTTGAATATTTCTTAGCTAACTCAGAAAATTTCGACAAAGTTAGGCATAATTATTGTAATAAGCCCAAGCATCGCCAAGTTTTTTTTCTTTTTAACTAATCCTTCACCACCAATTTGCCCTCTGGCGTCATACCCTCCGCACTAATGTACATTTCCTCGCAGGTGGAATTGTTGAAGAACTCAATCTTCGCCTTGCCTTCCTCATCGGCTTTCACTTCGGGCGCCCAATAGATGGTACGTCGGAAATCAGCCATCGGCGGGATGACATTATAGTCCTCCATCTCGAAAGTGGAAATATCGTTGAATCCCTGGAAATAGGTGCGTCGGATGCCTTTGTTGCTCTCTGTCGTGAACCGATGGTGCAGATAGAGGTAAATCTTCACGTGGTTGCTTCGGTCTTCACCCACCTCACCAGCTGTTTCGCCAGAAGCACCACGGGCAGATTCACGACTGTCGTGGTCGGGGTCGTAAGGGGCGATATACACGCTCTTGATTTCGTCCAGCCAGAGAGGGAAGAACGTGTCGCCAGCAGCACTTGACTCCGATGTGATAGCACCTGCATTCATTGTCTCGCCATTATCCACAATCCATTCAATGGGCTGGTGTCCGTATGCCATGTGGCCATACCATTCCGACCATGTGGCAGCAGAATCACCTGTCACTCTTGGCAAATCAATGCAGTCTGGATTGTTGAACATCGCATTCTTCTTGGCCAAGAACTCAAAGATGGTGGGTTCCACCTCACCTCGGTCGCGGATATTGTCAAGCTCACGGTCAATATCATAGTAGAGGGAAGCCCATTTACGAGCAAAACTCTCATTTTTAAACTTGAAGTCGTCATTCGTGAAGTAACGGCGTTTTGCCTTCACCGTCACGTTCTGCAACACGATGTTCTTCTGAGTGATGGGGACGAATTCCTCCCCTTCGGGAACAGGCTCATCCTCCCCATGCACAAACATATTCGGTCCGGTCGGCCTCTTCACACTGGCTTCCACAGGACTGATATAGCGTGGTACAGGTGAGATTTGACGATCCACTCCCACACGGAACGTCTTTTTCTTGTCATTGATGCGGGTGTAGAAGAACATCTTCCATTCTCCATCCATAAACGGCAAGCCAAACACATAATTACCATCTTTGTCAGTCTTCGTATTGCCTGTCAAGCTTTGTCCCTGCTGGTTGTAGAGAATCAGTTCCAAATCTACACCACTAACAGGATTGCGTTTACGGTATTCGTTCAATTTTCCAAACACATAGAACTGGTCTTCAATCGGTTGCATCTTCTCCCTTGGTGTAAGACCTGCCATCTCGTTCCAGTTGTATCGTCTCCAACCCTGCGTCAGCATCAACATATCTGCTGCCTTGCGATGCTCCTGATTGTCCGACTCAAAATAGTAATCCACGTGGTCAATATATCCTCTCACCTCGGAACTCAGCAGCGTCCAGGTCTTCAGGTTGCCTCGCTTCTCGCCCGTCATCGACATCGCATCCATCGCCGAGAACGAGAACATCGCATTGGGCAAGGTCTGCACATTCAGCGTCACTTTTCCACAAGGTTTCAGCCATGCAGATTCGGCAACAAAAGAGATGCTGTCCGTTGCTGATGGTGTTGGGCAAATGAAGAACAAACGGTCAGCCAAGACCTGTCCGTTGCTGTTGAACACCGTCATCTGGTTCACACCTTCCTTCATCTGCTCACGGTTCAGTTCCAGTTCTATCAACGGAGATGCCACCAACGTATCACAATAATAGATATTACCATTGTTCAATAGTGCATAGCCAATCAGCTCGCCACACACACCGCCCGTACATTGCAACGTCGCCAACACATCGTCGCTCACCACATCCAAGGTCAGGGCACATCCCTCACGTCGAGCAGCAGGTAATGCATACGTCTGTTCCTTACCACGTACATTCCTCATCTTCATCGTCAATCCTGATGCATCAGGAATAATAGTGAACTCTCCCCTACCCAGCGTGTCTGTTTTCACCGATGCCAAGACATCACCCTGCTGGTTCACCACAAAACCCTCTCCAGAATAAGGACGTCCATCGTCGGTCACTGCCAACATCGCCACATGACATTTCTTTCCCTGCACCATATCGCCTCCCTCTGGATAGAACTGCACACTCACCGTCTTCGCTTCATTGTCGGAATAGATGCCCTCCTTCACCGCTTTCATGTAGAGCGAATCCTGCTGGTCGCGGTTGTTTGGATTACGCTCCTGATAGAGGCGCGTATCAATGGTCAAATCGGAATAGTCACCTTCTGTAGCAGGCGCCTTGAACACAGGGAATACCCTCGAGAACACAGCATTCACGCCCCAGTTCGTCATGTAACGCGTATAAGCACGCACTTCATAAAAGCCCGTACCAAACAGCGAGTCAACCTTCATGTCACCATGTGCCTGCCCCTGCTCGTTGATATAATATTTGTTCGTCTTAATCACGTCACCACTCGGATTCAGCAACTCCACATACAGAACTTTGCTCATATCCGTAGGACGTCCATTGTCAGCACGCGTCACATACGCCTTAAACCAAATCGTCTCCCCTTCAAAATAGCCAGTATTGTCAAAGTGCATATACACTTTCTCCTGAGGCACAGCCCTGTTGAAACCCATCACATGCTGCACATACGAGACAATACCCTTTGTCTGCGCATCCGTAGTCGACACCTCATTGATTCCTTGCGCCATCGCCCACATCGGCACAATGCACAACATACAAACAACTGCCACACGCCACACACGACGCAGGCAGGCTCCGCACCTTAAAATACTTACTTGTTGAGACATAAAAACGTTTGTGTATCTTTTTCCCTTTTATTAAAAAAGATTGCAAAGATAGTAAAAAGTTTAAAGTTCCACCTCAGGATTTATGAATTATTTGCTATCCGTATGGTTTGATACTTAGTTTTTTTTCCTTTCACTTTTCACTTTTCACTTTTTTCCTTACCTTTGCACTCAAATTCACACATTATCATCATCTACACAATGAAGCAAAAGACGAAATTCTCGCTTGACGACTTAGACAAAAGCAATGTTTGGACCGTGACTCCAGTCGAACTGAGTCAGATGATCATCAATGCCAAGAAGAAGAAAGACGATTTCTCAGCCAATGAACACCATTATCTGAACATCATCAAGACCGTGTTCGACATCCAATATCTGAAACGGGACGACATCGACAAGGTGAACCAGCTCGAGAATATGGGGTATGAAGTATATTCCACACCAGATGCTGACGGCAACAACGCCATCGCCATCCGCAAGCACCCAATCAAGAAGGTGACAGACCTCACCCTCGAGAACATCCAGCATCTGGAAACTTGGGAAGTGCTCGACCTCATCGCCCACAATATGGGTACAGGCTGGAAGGGTCTCCCCCTTGCTATTCAGGACATCATCGAGTCAGCTTTCTTCGTTGATTGCACCATCATGCCCGAACTCACCATGCGTAAGCCAGGAGGCATCATCGACCGTCGTAAAGATGATGGTTATGAAGTTCTCGAACTTGATCGTGGTGGCTGGATTGAAGGAATCTTCATGAAACCCAAGCCCAAAGTGGAGAAAGTACACATCGACTACAGCATCGATGATGAAGAAGATGGTCGCCGCCGCCGTCGCAAACATCGTGAAGAAGAAGAGATTGATGACGACTTCGACGAGAACGACGACGAATTGGCTGATGTAGAAGAGGAAGAGGAGGAAGAAGAAGATATGAACGATGAGGAACTCAAGAAGCTCGACGGCGAAGTGGAAGAAGAGGAAGAGGAAGAGGAACTTGACGAGAACAACATCCAAATCGAAGATATAGACAGCATTGACGACATCCCAGATGAGGATGAATAAAAATAGATGTCCCCCACTCCATCCATCGGAGTGGGGGACATTTTTCTTTCTATAATACCTATAGGGGGCGTTACTTCACCTTGGAATTCTTTTCTAATTTCCAATCTGGACGCTGCAGGATGGCAGGGCTGTCACCTACAAACATTTTAGCAGCTTCCTTGTCACCTTTGAGTTGCCAATCAAGCCAAGCACGACCGACAATCGCGAACTCGCCTCCATGTGGCTGGTTGTAAGTTCCACCATGTCCTACAGGCAGGTTGACTGCAAGGGCAGGAACGTGTGTGATGCGCTTGAAATCGTCCATACCATTCGCATAAGCAATATCCGATTCGCCACCAAGCATATACATGATGGGGCAATGAATATCCTTCAGTTTATCCTTTGGCACACTTGGCATACCACCCATAGGAGAGTTACCGCCATCGTTGAGCAAACCACTATTGCAGATCATAATGGAAGTGACACGCTTGTCAAAGCAGTTAAAGAGTGCCTGCAGACCACCACATGACATACCTGCGATGCAGATATTCTTTGTGTCAATCTTCTGGTAGTAAGGGCTGTTCTTGTCTTCATTCTGAGCAAATGCCCAATCCATTGATTCCACCTGCTGTTCTGTGCGTGACTGGCTACCCATACCCATACCCATGCCACCACCCATACCACGAGGAGCGTCCTGTGCCGGCATTACACCTGTAGCGAGAACAATATAGCCATAGGATGCAATGTCGTTCAGGAACTTTTCATGTCCGCGAGGAGAATTGGCACATCCACCATTGCCCCACACCAAAACGGGGAGTGGATTCTTGGCATTAAACTTGGAAAGATCCTTGGGAGCAAACACCGTATGCTCTCCAAATCCGTCCACTTCGTACATAACAGCTTTGTAAGGACCAGTGCCACCCTCTTCAAGTTCTGTACCGTTAGTTTGCGCATAAAGCGCACCTGCCTTCATCGTGAAGACAAGCATCAAAGTAAAAATCAGTTTAGTTTTCATAATCCCGAAATTTGATTGTTAGTAATTGATTAGGTTGTTATAAAAATAGTTTGGGTACACATTATTTAAATAAATATTGAGCAAACTCATGCAACGACTTGCGCCATACCTGCCACTCATGATCGCCAGGATATGAATTGAAACACACTTCCACGCCACCATCTCGCATCTTCTTCACAATGTTACGTGTGTATTCAATACGCGGATCTTGCTCACCACAGCTCAAAAAGAATACATCAAACTGTTTATTGAACGTCTTGGTATCGGTCAACATGCCTGGCACTTCAGCCTCCAGATCAAAATTCGATGCACCAGAAATACCACCGAACATGCCCGTAGAAAACACACCCACATTGGCAAACACTTCAGGGTCTCGCAAACCGATGTAGAAAGACTGCCCACCACCCATCGAAAGTCCACACATAGCACGGCTCTTGCGGTCTTTCTTCACACGATAGTGGGTTTCCACAAACGGCAGCACATTCTCTATCAGCTCACTACGGAACGTCTGCATGCCCTGCCAACTGTAACCGCCACCCATGCCACCATTGCGCGACTGCACATTGCTATTGGCGCTCACCACAATCATCGGCACCGCCTTACCTGCAGCAATCAGATTGTCCATAATTTGAGCAGTTCTTCCCTGCTCCATCCAACCACGATGATCCTCTCCACCTCCATGCTGGATGTAAACTACAGGATAGTCTTGTTTCCCCTCATTATAACCAGCTGGGGTATAGACCATCAGCGGACGCCAAGACTCATCCACTTTCGAATAATAATAAACGGTGCGCACCTCACCATGTGCCACATCCTGCACCTCAAACACATCCATACCCGACTCCTTCACCTCAATGGCACTTGACCAACGGCTGCATCCGTAAAATGTCTGACTGGCTGGATCAGCTACCGACACACCGTCTACCACCAGCGAATAATAGTGGAATCCAGGCACTTGCGGTTTCGTGGTCACAGTCCAAGCACCACCTTCCGACTTCTGCATATCATACTTGGTGCCACCCAGATCTATCTGTACGTTCTGTGCCTGCGGAGCGTTCACACGGAACATCACACTGTTATCAGCCAATACACGCGGATACCCACCACGATTAATGTTCGTCACGGGGGAGTAAGAACCTTCAGGAAAACTTTCCCTGCGAAACCCTTGAGCTGCGACCTGGGTGCAGCATACGACCGTCAGCATCACGGTCAGCATCATTTTCGTCATTCTCATAATGATTATTGGTTATTCAATCGTTTCTAGATAAAAGCTGACAGGGCGAAAACCGTCGTTGCAGCTAATCATGGCACTCATGGGATTCTTCATCCATCCATCGTAGAAATTACCCTCACCTCTGGCCAATGACTCCACAAACTCACGCATGGAGCACCATGCGGCAGGACACATTCCTTCTGGACACTTGCCATCAACCGACACCCACTGCTGCTCCTTTTTCACATCGCACGCATGATCAATCGGGTTCTCATATTGAGTCATCAAATCCTCATAGACCGTCTGACGGATGGCTGTGATTCGTACTTTATGGAATAGGCTGTTACTTGTTTCTACATCTCCCATATTATTCTCCCATTGTTGGAAAGGTATTTGATTTTGTTGCAAAGATACAACTTTTTCTTCATTCCATACACCATTCTCAAAATTATTCATTACCTTTGTGGCGACAATTGATCCAAAAACAACTATTAGTTACTATTTTACTATCCTATTCAAAATTACACAAACAATGAAAAGAATCCTCTATGTCCTGCTCCTGTGGGTCATCGCCCTGACATCATGGGCACAAGGCGTTCCTGCACTTGAACAAGTGAAGGCCGATCCGAGAAAGGCCTATGGCCAAGATTATCCCTATTCGATGAAACCCACCACGTTGACCAAGTCTCCGAAGGGCTATAAGGCGTTCTACATCAGCCACTACGGTCGTCATGGCTCTCGCTACTACTGGAACGAGATGCTTTACCGTGACCTTGATTCGCTCCTCACGAAAGCTCATGCAAAGAATCAGCTCACTCCAGAAGGAGAGGCTTTCCGCGCCAAATTCATGGCTGCGAAGACGGAATTGGCCACCAGTGTCAGCGAACTGAGTCAATTGGGTTGGGAGCAGCATCAGTACATTGCACGTACCATGTATAAAGACTTCAACGAGGTGTTCAAGAACGGTGGTGATATTTTTGCCATCTCATCGCTCACAGGACGCTGCGTACTCAGTATGGCATCCTTCTGCCAAGAACTGGCACAATGCAATCCCAAGCTGGAAATCCGCCAAGAGTCTGCACGCAAAGTGCTCGATGGCGTGAAGCCCGATGATCGTCAGAACCCCAATTACAAGAAATTCCCCAAATCAAGGCCAAGATTTGAGGCGAACCGCCAGAAATTCCAGTATCAGGATGACCTGCGCCAGAAAATCATTACACGCGTATTTACCAGCACCGAGGGACTACCTGGCAATATGGTCGTCATCGGCAACAACCTCATCAACCTCTACACTTCTCTGCCCAGCATCGGGCACGACGGCATGATGGGTAACATCATCACCGACGAGGAGATTGCGGCACGCTGGGAACAGGAGAACCTCGGTTCCTACACCTGGGTGTTCGAACCACGCTACGACATGATTCCCATTTTGCGTGACATCATTAAGAAGGCGGATGCTGTTGTCAACGGACAAACCAAGCGCATTGCCGACCTCCGTTTCGGACACGACACCTGTCTGGGTCCCCTCACCGTTCTCATGGGCATCAACGGAGCCGACATCGACCCCGAAGACCCCTACGAGGTAAAGAACTGTTACCAGAATTGGACGATGGGCAAAGCGTCTAACATTCAGCTCATTTTCTATCATAGCAAAAAGCCCGGACAGCCCATTCTGATGAAGTGTCTGCTCAATGGAGAGGAAGCCTCCCTACCCCTTCCATCAGACAACTATCCTTACTACAAATGGGAAGACTTTAAGAAGTTCTACACGGACAGATGTGATAGTGTACAATAATACAACAATATAAGAACCGACCCCCACAAGGTAGAAACTTGATGGGGGTCGGTTTTCTATTGGATAAAAGTCTGAGTTCTTACAAAATCGTCTTGACAGCTTCCAACATACCTTTGTCCTGAATGAGGTCAAGGTCTTTCTTGACGAGAGCGGTGAGACCAGGAACTGTCTCATTGAGGTTCTCATGCCAAATGTTTTCAGCAGCGAGGACTCCTTCTGCGACTTTCTGCGTATCACCTGTGGCCCATAGGTCTTTGAGCAGCTGCATGATTTCTGGTGCATCGTTCGGCTCGATAGGAGCACCATCAGCACGAGTGCCACCTTTGTAATATGTGATGATGGCAGCGAGGCCAAAGACAAGACCCTGAGGAAGTTCGCCTTTGCGCTGGAGATACACCTTCACGCCAGGAAGGTCACGCGTTTCGTATTTGGGGAAAGAGTTCAGCATGATGCTCGTCACCTGATGATCAACGTATGGATTGTTGAAGCGTTCCAACACATCAGAAGCAAATTGCTGCAATTCATCCATCGGCAGGTTGAGCGTCTGCATGAGCTCATCAAACTGCACCTTGTGGATAAACTTGCCCACCACTTCATCGTTGCAGGCATCACGCACGATGTTGATGCCACTGAGGTATGCCACAGGAGAAAGTACGGTGTGAGGACCATTCAGCAGCGTCACCTTGCGTTCGTGATATGGTTTTTCGCTGGGAGCGATAAGCACATTAAGACCAGCCTTTTCAGCAGGGAATTCAGCCTTGAGCGCATCAATATCCATGTTCTCTGGCTTCTCAATCACCCACAAGTGGAAGGCTTCACCCTGCACGACGAGATTATCGACATAGCAAATCTTCTCCTGAATCTCAGCAATCTCTTTGCGTGGAAAACCTGGCACGATGCGGTCAACCAACGTAGCACAGACATAATTATATTTAGTAAACCACTCCTTAAAAGATTCATAATCTGCACCAAAGTCATCCTTCCACAGTTCAATGTACTGATAGATGCATTCCTTCAGATGGTGTCCATTCAGGAAAATCAACTCACATGGCATGATAATCAAACCCTTATCGGCTGCACCATTGAAAGTCTTGAAGCGACGATAAAGCAACTGTGTGAGCTTGCCTGGATAAGAAGATGCAGGAGCATCAGCAAGTTTGCAGGCAGGATCGAAAGCAATGCCAGCTTCTGTCGTGTTGGAGATGACAAAACGAATCTCTGGTTGTTCTGCAAGTGCCATGAAAGCCTGATTCTGACTGTATGGATTGAGGGCACGACTGATGCAGTCGATACGAGTGAGCGAGTTGACTTTCTCACCGTTCAGGCGTCCTTGCAGATTGACGTGATAGAGGCAATCCTGACCGTTGAGCCAATCCACCATACCACGTTCGATGGGTTGAACCACCACGACGGAGGCGTTGAAATCTGTCTTCTGATTCATGTTATAAACAATCCAGTCCACAAAACAGCGAAGGAAGTTTCCCTCGCCAAACTGGATGATTCTCTCTGGTGCATGGCTCTTCGGAGCCGTGCGAGCGTTCAATGCTTTGAGTGCCATATTTCTAATTAGTCGTAAAATGATGTGCAAAGTTACTAAAAACATTGCACTTTATGACAAAAACTCCTTACATAATGACAAAAATATCTCAAAGATTTGGGAAATGTTAACAAAAAGTAGTAACTTTGCAACGCAAAATGAAGAAACTATTTTAAGAATTTCTATTTACTAATCATTTTAATTAAAAGCAAAGATTATGGCTTACACAGAAAAAACAACTACGGGTTATGGTACCCGTGTGGGCAATTCAATCAAGGCCACCCTCATGGGCTTTGTCATCATCATTGGTGCTACCATTCTGCTCTGGTGGAATGAAGGCCGTGCTGTCAAGACTGCTGACATGCTGGAAGATGCACAGGGCGCATGTGTCGAGATGCCTAACCCAGACAAGAAGAGCGCTGAGTTCGAAGGCGAGCTCGTATGCGCTACAGCAATGGCTAACACTGACGAGGTGCTGACCGACAAAGACTTTGGCATCAGCGAGAACGCTATCAGCCTGAGCCGCAAAGTGGAGTACTTCCAGTGGGTTGAGCACTCTGAGTCAAAGAGCGAGGACAAGCTCGGTGGCAAGCAGGAAACAACCACCACTTACACTTACAGCCAGGAATGGGTGAGCAGCCCAGTGAACAGTGGCGACTTCAAGGATCCTGCTTATCAGGGCAAAAACTACACTTGGACCACTGTTGAGGATCAAGATGTTTGGGCTGAGAAGGTTACTTTCGGTGCTTACGTGCTGAACGAGTCTCTCATCCACTCTATCAGCTCCACAGAGCCTATTGAACTCGACGTTAATTTCCAGGTGCTTCAGTCTATGAACAAGAGCATTGCTGACACTTATGCAAGAATCAAGGGTAACGCTGCTGTTATCGCTAACAATGTTGCCAACGACGTTACAAACCTTGCTGACACTACAGAAACAGCAACTAATGGCAACCAGGTTGACCTCGACTTCGTACACCAGTCTGGCAATGTAATCTACTATGGTCGCAGCGCTAATGCTCCTGAGGTGGGTGACGTTCGCATCACTTTCGAAAAGACTGTTCCTGCTAAGGTGACTGTCGTTTCTCAAGTTGAGGGCAACACCTTCAAGCCATTCGTAGCATCTAACAAGAAGAAGTTCCAGACCCTCAGAATGGGTAAGAAGAGCATCGATGAAATCTTCGAAGAGGAGAACGAGAGCAACACCATGTGGACATGGATCCTCCGCATCGTCGGCATCCTTCTTGTCATTTCTGGTTTCAAGAGCCTCTTCTCATTCCTCGAGACGGTTCTCAAGGTGGTTCCATTCCTCTCCAGCATCTTCGCATTCGGCGTGGGCATCATCTGCACCATCGTGGGTCTCGTTTACTCACTCATCGTCATCGCTCTCGCATGGATCTTCTACCGTCCAGTGCTCGGCATCATCCTCTTGCTCATTGCGGGCTTCCTCGTATGGGTATTCGCCTTCAACGGCAAGAAGAAACTCGCTGAACTTGCCAACAAGGGCAAGGCTGCTCCAGCAGAGGCACCAGCAGAATAATCAATGATTCAACCATAAACAGAAAGGTCTGGGTAGCTCAAGGTTATCCAGACCTTTTTAAAACCAAATCAACACATCATGAAGAAATTGACATACATTCTTGTGGCTGCATCGCTGATGCTGACAACCAGCTGCACCTTCAACATCAAGACCGAGACAACCACCGACAGCATTGACTCCTTCCTCGAAGATTCCGTCTTTGATGAGGACTTCTTCGACGAACCCGATCTGTCAGCCGACGGCGTTGAAGTGGCGCCCAATGACCAATGGACAGAGGAAGCTGTAACTCGACAAATCAAGAAGATCTATGCAGAAGTCAGCAAGGCCTACGCTCCCAGCAAAGACGGGCTGGAAAACAACACCGACCTCGACGGCATGTTCTGCACCGAAGGCTTCAACGACTTGCAGTGCCAGATACGTGTCATCAATGCTAAGAAGAAATTTGGCAAACGCTTCGAACGTGAGGACATCCGATGGACTTACGGCATGGATGTGCCCGTCACTCCTCAAAACATCAAGGTGGAGCTGGTGACCGGCAACATTGCCGAAGCCACTTTCGAGCTGTCCTCAGGAGAACAATGGATGCACACGAAACTGACCCTCGACTGGGAAGACAACCAATGGAAAATCCGTTCATGGAACGAGGTAGGCGACAACAGCAGCGACCTCATCACCGAGATGGACAAATATGTAAGAGAAAACTCATAACAAAGACATGATGAAAAAGACATTGTTCCTACTATCCAGCGCAGTGATGGTGCTAAGCGGTTGCAACGGCAACAAAGTGTCCAACCCCGCCAACGTAATTCCCGAAGATTCCGTCTTCATGCTCGACGGGCCAGGCTCCATCTACGACGGAACGAAAGAGAAGTTGGGCGAAGAAGCCTACCAAAAAGTGGAACAGCTCTATGAAGCCGTCCATGAAGCCTACAGCGGCGACGACTGGATGAATAAATCGGGAAAACTTGACGAGAAATTCTGCTCCAAAGAATGGAACGCCACCCTCGAAGCCGTCCGAGAGAAAGACAGCAAGAATCCCGATGACATCGGCTTCTTCGACTTCGACTACTGGGTGATGGGACAAGACTTTGATGCCGAAAACCTTCATGCCTCCGAGATCCAACTCATACGCATCGACACCGAAGACGAGCCCCATGAAGCCACCGTCAAGCTCACCCTCCACAACTTCAGCGACACCGAAGTACGGGTGTACCTCGTCTATGAAGACGGCGAATGGAAGGTGGATGACCTCAACGGCATCAAGGAAGACATGCAGAAATACCTGAAGCAATAGGCTCACAAAAAAGCCTATTCAAAACAAAAGGAGCATCCGATGGTCGGGTGCTCCTTTTGTGCTTAAGATGATGATAAATGACTTTTTTCGTGACATTTAGTCACATGAAATCATCTTTTCACTTTCAAATATAAAAAAAATGGAGGGAAATGATGATAAAAAGAGAATAATTCCGTACCTTTGCACCAACAAAATGAAATGCTATTATGTGTGGAATTGTAGGATATTTAGGCAAACGTAGTGCCTACCCTGTGTTAATCAAGGGACTTAAGCGATTGGAATACAGAGGTTATGACAGTGCGGGAGTGGCACTCCTGACTGATAATGGCGAGTTGAAAATCTACAAGACCAAAGGTAAGGTGGCAGACTTGGAGGCGTTTGCTTCGGACAAGGACACCTCAGGCACCGTCGGCATTGCCCACACGCGTTGGGCGACACACGGAGAACCCAATTCCACAAATGCCCATCCGCACATTTCATTCACGGGCAATCTGGCTATCATCCACAATGGTATCATCGAGAACTATGCGGTGCTGAAGAAGCAGTTGCAGGAGAACGGCATCGAGTTCAAGAGCAACACCGACACGGAAGTGCTGGTGCAGTTGATAGAATATGTACGCACGAAGAAGAACGTGGATTTGCTGACGGCTGTACGCCTCGCCTTGCGTTCGGTGATTGGTGCGTATGCCATCGCCATTCTGGACAAGGATGATCCCGACCAGATCATTGCTGCCCGCAAGAGTAGCCCTCTGGTGGTGGGCATCGGAGAGGATGAGTTCTTCCTCGGTTCGGATGCCAGCCCTATCATCGAATACACGGACAAGGTGATTTATCTGGATGACATGGACATCGCTGTGATACGTCGAGGCGAGGAGGTGAAAGTGGTCGATTTCAACAATGAGAAGATGGAGCACGAGGTGACGAAGGTTGACCTCAATTTGGCGCAGATAGAGAAAGGCGGTTTCCCCCACTTCATGTTGAAGGAGATTTTTGAACAGCCCGATTGTCTGAAGGACTGCATGAGAGGACGTATCAATGTGGAGGCGAACAATGTGGTGCTTTCAGTCATCATCGACAACCGCAAGCATCTGATCAACCCACGACGCTTCATCATCGTGGCTTGTGGTACGAGTTGGCACGCTGGTCTCATCGGCAAGCAGCTCATCGAGGACTTCTGCCAGATTCCTGTGGAGGTGGAATACGCCAGCGAGTTCCGTTACAGCAAGCCTGTCATCAACGAACAGGATGTGGTGATTGCCATCAGTCAGTCGGGTGAGACAGCCGACACGCTGGCTGCCATCGAACTGGCGAAGAGCAAGGGTGCCTTCATTTATGGTATCTGTAACGCCATCGGCAGCAGCATTCCACGTGCCACCCACACGGGTTCCTACATCCACGTGGGTCCTGAAATCGGTGTGGCTTCCACCAAGGCCTTTACGGGTCAGGTGACGGTGCTCACGATGTTGGCACTGGCATTGGGTAAGGAGAGAGGTACCATTGACAATATGCGCTACACGAAAGTGCTGAAAGCCCTCAACGAGATTCCTGAGAAGATGGAGCAGCTGCTCAAGCTGAGTGATGACATCAAGGACATCAGCCGCATCTTCACCTACGCCCACAACTTCCTCTATCTGGGACGTGGTTACAACTACCCCGTTGCCTTGGAGGGTGCGCTGAAGCTGAAGGAAATCTCCTACATCCATGCAGAAGGCTATCCTGCCGCAGAGATGAAGCACGGACCTATCGCCCTGATTGATGATGAGATGCCGGTGGTGGTGGTAGCCACACACAATGTGCTCTACGAGAAGGTGGTCAGCAACATTCAGGAGATCAAGGCAAGAAAGGCACGTGTCATCGCCATCGTGAGCGAAGGAGATGAGACCATCCGCAAGATGGCTGACGCTGTGATTGAACTGCCCAACACGGAAGAATGCCTCGAACCGCTCTTGGCATCCATCCCACTGCAGATGCTTGCCTATTACATCGCTGTGGCAAAGGGCAAGGATGTGGACCAGCCACGCAACTTGGCAAAATCAGTAACTGTAGAATAAGAAAAAACAAACACACATAAATGAAAAATGTAACACTTCTTTTAGAAGACGGCACAGCTTTCCACGGCAAGTCTTTCGGATACGAAAAGCCTGTGGCAGGTGAGGTGGTCTTCAACACAGCCATGATGGGTTACCCAGAGAGTTTGACCGACCCATCGTATGCTGGTCAGATGATGGTGCTCACCTACCCTCTTGTCGGCAACTATGGTGTGCCCGCCTTCAGCATTGAATCCAATGGTATCGCCACGTTTATGGAAAGTGAGAAGATTCATGCCGAAGCCATCATCGTGAGCGATTACAGTACTGAATATTCCCATTGGAACGCCAAAGAAAGCCTGGCTGATTGGCTGAAGCGCGAACACATACCTGGCATCACAGGCATCGACACACGTCAACTGACGAAGGTATTGCGTGAACATGGTGTGATGATGGGCAAAATACTTTTTGATGACGAACCTAACAATATACCCACCGCTCAGTATGAGGGTGTGAACTATATTGCTAAAGTTTCTTGCAAGGAGGTGATTCATTATCAGAGTAATCAGAATAATCTGAAGAAAGTGGTGCTGGTCGATTGTGGTGTGAAGAACAACATCATCCGTTGTTTGCTGAAGCGTTGTGTGGAGGTGATCCGAGTGCCTTGGGATTATGATTTCAATACACTCGACTTCGACGGGCTTTTCCTTGCCAATGGTCCTGGCGACCCTGACACAGCCGTGGATACGGTGAAGAACATCAAGAAATTCCTCGATGCAGAGAAAGCGAAAGCGGAGAAAGGCGGAAAGGTGCGTCCCTGCATGGGTATCTGCATGGGAAACCAATTGCTGTCAAAGGCTGCTGGTGCAAAGATATACAAACTGAAATACGGACATCGTTCGCACAACCAACCCGTTCAGCAGGTGGGTACACAACGTTGCTTCATCACCTCGCAGAATCACGGCTATGCAGTGGACAGCAAGACCCTGCCATCTGATTGGGAACCACTCTTCGTCAACATGAATGATGGTTCCAACGAGGGCATCTGCCACAAGAAATTCCCTTGGTTCTCTGCGCAGTTCCACCCAGAAGCAGCCAGCGGTCCTGTTGATACGGAATACCTGTTTGACGATTTTGTAAAACTTCTTTAAGACTAAAGACCATGATAGATTCAAATATAAAGAAAGTTCTTCTCTTAGGCTCTGGAGCCTTAAAGATTGGTGAGGCTGGCGAGTTCGACTACTCTGGCAGTCAGGCATTGAAAGCCCTGAAGGAAGAGGGCATCGAGACAGTGCTGATCAACCCCAACATCGCCACTGTGCAGACATCTGAAGGTGTGGCTGACAAGATTTATTTCCTGCCTGTCACGCCATTCTTTGTGGAGAAAGTCATCCAGAAGGAAAAGCCACAGGGCATCCTCCTGGCATTCGGTGGACAGACGGCATTGAACTGTGGCGTAGAGCTGTATCAGCAGAAGATTCTGGAGAAATACAATGTGAAGGTGCTGGGTACGCCCGTTCAGGCAATCATCGATACAGAAGACCGTGAACTCTTCGTGAAGAAGCTGGACGAGATAGATGTCAAGACCATCAAGAGCCATGCTTGCGAGACGATTGAGGAAGCACGCAAGGCAGCTGCCGACCTCGGTTATCCTGTCATCATCCGTGCTGCCTATGCACTGGGCGGTCTTGGTTCAGGCTTCTGCGACAATGAGGAGGAGCTGAACAAACTGGCTGAAAAAGCCTTCTCTTTCTCTCCACAAGTGTTGGTGGAGAAGTCGCTGAAAGGCTGGAAAGAGATTGAGTATGAGGTGGTGCGTGACCGCTTCGACAACTGCATCACCGTCTGCAACATGGAGAATTTCGACCCACTCGGCATCCATACGGGTGAGAGTATCGTCATCGCTCCTTCGCAGACACTCACCAACAGTGAATACCATAAACTTCGTGCCCTCGCCATCAAGATTATCCGTCACATCGGCATCGTGGGCGAGTGCAACGTGCAATATGCGTTCGACCCCAACTCAGAGGATTATCGTGTGATTGAGGTGAATGCCCGACTCTCCCGTTCATCAGCCTTGGCTTCGAAGGCCACAGGTTATCCCTTGGCATTTGTGGCTGCGAAACTCGGATTGGGTTATGGTCTCTTCGACCTGAAGAACTCTGTCACCAAGACTACGTCGGCTTTCTTTGAACCAGCGCTTGACTATGTGGTTTGTAAGATTCCTCGTTGGGACTTGGGTAAGTTCCGTGGCGTTGACCGTGAGCTGGGATCATCCATGAAGTCTGTGGGTGAAGTGATGGCGATTGGTCGCACCTTCGAAGAAGCCATTCAGAAGGGGCTTCGCATGATTGGTCAGGGTCTTCATGGCTTTGTCGGCAATAAGGAACTGAAAATTGACGATGTGGAAGCTGCCCTCAAGGCACCCACCGACAAGCGTGTGCTGGTGGTGGAGAAAGCCCTTCATAGTGGCTATACTGTTGACCAGATCCACGACCTCACAAAGATTGACAAGTGGTTTCTGCAGAAGTTGCAGAACATTCTCAATACCTACGTTGAACTGCAAGAGAAGGGTGCCATCCAGCATGTGGATGTCGAACTGATGCGTCGTGCCAAGGTGCAGGGATTCACAGACTTCCAGATTTCTCGTGCTGTAGGACTGGAAGCATTGATTGACCCAGAAATTGCCACGAAGCTGGTACGTGAACTCCGCAAGCAGATGGGCATTGTCCCTGTGGTGAAACAGATTGACACCCTGGCTGCCGAATATCCTGCACAAACCAATTATCTGTACCTCACCTATAGCGGTGTGGCACATGACATCGCTTATGAGAACGACCGAAACTCTATTATCGTGCTCGGTTCTGGCGCCTATAGAATTGGTTCAAGTGTAGAGTTCGACTGGTGTGGCGTTCAAGCACTTAACACCATCAGAAAGAACGGCTATCGTTCTGTGATGATTAACTATAACCCCGAGACAGTTTCCACCGACTATGACATGTGTGACCGTCTTTACTTCGATGAATTGACCTTCGAACGTGTGATGGACATCATTGAATTGGAGAACCCACATGGTGTGATTGTCTCGACAGGTGGACAGATTCCGAATAACCTTGCCATGCGTCTTGACAGCGAACGTGTGCCCATCCTCGGCACCTCTGCCAAGAGCATCGACAATGCCGAAGACCGCGACAAGTTCTCTGCCATGTGCGACCGCATTGGTGTGGATCAGCCTGCATGGGCAGCACTCACCTCGATGGATGACATCAACCAGTTCATCGAGAAAGTGGGCTTCCCTGTGCTTGTCCGTCCTTCGTATGTGCTCAGTGGTGCAGCCATGAACGTATGCTCCAACCAAGATGAGCTGGAGCGCTTCCTGCAATTGGCTGCCAACATCAGCAAGAAGCATCCTGTGGTAGTATCGAAGTTCCACGAACACAATAAGGAGATTGAGATGGATGCTGTCGCCAAAGACGGTGAAATCATTGCTTATGCCATCAGCGAACACATCGAGTTTGCAGGTGTTCACTCAGGCGATGCCACCATTCAGTTCCCCCCACAGAAGATTTATGTGGAGACCGTTCGACAAATCAAGAAGGTGTCCAAGAAGATTGCCAAGGAGCTGAACATCTCTGGTCCATTCAACATCCAGTTCCTCGCTGAGCAGAACCATCTGCGTGTCATCGAGTGTAACCTCCGTGCCAGCCGTTCGTTCCCATTCGTATCGAAGGTACTGAAGCTCAACCTCATTGAGTTGGCTACCAAAATTATGCTGGGACTCCCCTTCGAGCGTCCAGAGAAGAATCTTTTCGACCTCGACTACGTGGGCATCAAGGCATCACAATTCTCCTTCAACCGTCTGCAAAAAGCCGACCCTGTGCTGGGTGTGGATATGGCATCGACGGGTGAGGTTGGCTGTATTGGCGATGATACTGCCTCTGCCCTACTCTGCGCCATGCTGTCTGTGGGTCATCGCATTCCTAAGAAAGGCATCCTCCTTTCGACAGGTCCTGGCAAGCAGAAGGCAGACATGCTCCGTGCCGCTCAGCAACTCATCGAACATGGTTACCAGCTCTACGCCACAGGTGGTACCTCCCGTTATCTGGCAGAGAATGGCATCGAGAATACGCTTGTTCATTGGCCCAGTGAGGAAGGTCAGCAGCCACAGGCACTCGACCTGCTGCACAGCCACGACATCGACATGGTGGTGAACGTACCGAAGAACCTCTCTGTCGGAGAGCTCACCAATGGCTACAAGATTCGTCGTGCTGCCATCGACCTCAATATTCCGCTCATCACCAACTCACGCCTCGCCTCTGCCTTCATCGACGCCTTCTGCACGAAGAGCCTCGACGACATCGAAATCAAGGCTTGGAGCGAGTTCTAACCGCCATCAGCTTTCCAATCATGCGAATAGACATCATCACCGTTCTGCCTGAACTGATTGAACCTTTCACCCAAGAGAGTATCCTCGGCAGGGCTCAAAAGAAAGGACTTGCAGAGATTCATGTGCACAACCTCAGAGACTACACGGCGGACAAGCATCGCCGTGTGGATGACTATCCCTTTGGTGGACAGGCAGGCATGTTGATTCAATGCCAACCGCTCGATGCCTGCATCTCGGCACTGAAGGCAGAACGTGACTATGATGAGATTATCTTCACGGCTCCCGATGGAGAGAAGTTTGACCAACCGATGGCGAACGAACTCTCCCTCAAGCAGAACATCATGATTATCTGCGGACACTACAAGGGCATTGATTATCGTATCCGTGAGCATCTCATCACCCGTGAAGTCAGCATAGGTGACTATGTGCTGACAGGTGGTGAACTGGCTGCTGCCGTGATGGCGGATTCCATCGTAAGAGTCATCCCTGGAGTGATTGGCGATGTGGAAAGCGCACTTTCTGACTCTTTTCAGGACAATCTCTTGGAACCTCCGACCTACACACGACCTGCAGAATATCACCCCGTCAGCAATCCAGAAGAAACATGGGGTGTGCCAGAAATTCTTCTCTCTGGTCACGAAGCAAAAATCAAGGAATGGGAATATGAAAAGGCCTTGGAAAGAACCAAGGCCTTACGTCCAGATCTGCTGGAAAGTTAAGCCACTCTCAAGCGAGTACCCATACGTGCTTCGACCACATTGACCACATAGTCGCCGAGTTTCTCGCACTCGTTGATGAGGTCCATATAGACGGTACCGACAGCGTAGGTGTACTTGTGGTTGTTCACATCGTTGATGTTCTGCGACTTGAGCTGGTTGCGGAAGTTGTTGATTTCATTTTCCGTGTTAAGCGTACGGTTCACATCGAATGCTTCCTTGCGACCCGAAATCAGCGCATTCATCTGGGTGAGTGCCGTATCGGTCAAGTCCATCATCTGATGGATGTGCTCATACTGCTCGGCATCGAAGTGGTCTTGCTTGCCGCTGAACTTACGGTTGATGGTACGAGCCATATTGAAGCAAGAGTCACCAATACTCTCCAGCTCAGAAATCTCACGCAACATGGCACGAATCTTTGCCTTCGTATCATCTGACAGATGGGCATCACCCACTTGATCGAGATAGTTAGCAATTTCCAATTCCATGCTGTCGGAGATGCTTTCATATTTCTCAATGCGCGAATAGAGCTTGCTGAATGCTTTCTCGTCTTTTTCTGTGAGCAGGGTGCGCACCATGCCGAACATCCGTTGCATGCGGTCAGAGAAAGCTTCGATTTCCTTGTGTGCCTCCAAGACAGAAAGCTCTGGGGTCTTCATGATACCCGAAGTGATGAAATGCAGACGGAAATCCTCTTCCTCATCAGCTTTCTTAGGTTTGATAACCCAGCAAACGAACTTCTCAATCTGTGGAATAAACCAGATGAGCAACAACGTATTGCTGACGTTGAAAGCAGAGTGGAAGGTGGCAAGCACCACGCTGGCCTTGATGGCAAAGCCTGGAGCATCTGAGGACATCTCAGGATCGAAACCAGAGAGATGGCAAACCATCCCGAAGAAAGGTTTCAACAGAATGAGCACCCAGCATACACCCAGGACATTGGTGGTCATGTGAGCAAAAGCTGCTCGACGAGCCTGCGTGTTGGCACTCAATGCCACGATGTTAGAAGTGATGGTAGTACCGATGTTCTCACCCAACACCAGCATGATACCTTGGTCGATGTGCAGCACGCCAGTGGAACAGAGCATCATCGTAATAGCCATGATGGCAGCCGAGGATTGTACGCAGAGTGTCAGGATGGTACCCATCAGCAAGAAAAGCAAAGAGACAAAGAAACCGCCATTGCTGTATTCTGAGAAGAAAGCGCTGATGGCCTCTTTGGATGCTGGGTCTGCCACAATGTCAAAGCCCGTAGCCTTCAAGGTGCCAAGACCTAAGAAGAGGAATGCCACACCAAAGAGGAAGTCACCGACGATGCGACGTTTCTTCATGTAGATAAGGATGATTCCGATGAAGAACGCGGGATAGACGAAGTCCGTGATGTTGAATCCCATACCGAGCGACATGATCCACGCAGTGACAGTCGTACCGATGTGGGCACCCATAATAACAGAAATCGCCTGCACGAGCGTGAGTAATCCAGCATTGACAAACGAGACGGTCATCAGCGTTGTCGCTGTAGAACTCTGCACGGCGGCGGTTACGAACATACCCGTGAGGGCACCTGTGAAGCGGTTGGTGGTCATGGCCCCGAGCACGTGGCGCAGTTGCGGACCTGCCATCTTCTGGAGGGCTTCACTCATGGCCTTCATACCGAACATGAGGAGCGCAAGCGAACCCAGAAGTTTGAAAATAATCCAGATTGACATATTGGTAAATCTATACGATTGGGTAAATAATTAGTTTTTTGTTTGACAAAGGTACATCATTTTTATCTTTATCACAAGAAAATGACGAAAAAGTTTGTAGAAAAACGAAAGATACTGTATCTTTGTCGGGAGAAATCTAATATAAACCTATTTATACAATGAGAAAAATCATCTATTTATTTTCCCTCATGACTGCCCTCATGGTAGTCAATCCTGCTTTTGCACAGAAAGCCCAGGGAACTTTCGAAGCTGGCAACGGCACGTTCTTGCTGAATGGAAAACCTTTCATCGTGAAGGCTGCCGAGATTCACTACCCCCGCATTCCCAAGCCCTACTGGGATCATCGCATCAAGATGTGCAAGGCGCTGGGCATGAACACCGTCTGCATCTACATCTTTTGGAACATCCACGAACAGCGTGAGGGCGAGTTCGACTTCACGGGCAACAACGATGTGGCTGAGTTCTGCCGTCTGGCTCAGAAGAACGGCATGTACGTCATCGTGCGTCCAGGTCCATACGTGTGTGCTGAGTGGGAAATGGGCGGTCTGCCTTGGTGGCTCCTGAAGAAGAAGGACATCAAGCTTCGCGAGCGTGACCCCTATTTCATGGAGCGTGTGAAGATCTTCGAGGAGAAGGTGGGCGAGCAACTGGCTCCGCTCACGATTCAGAAGGGCGGTCCCATCATCATGGTGCAGGTGGAGAACGAGTACGGTTCCTATGGCGAGGACAAGCCTTACGTGAGTGAGATTCGTGACTGCTTGCGTGGCATCTATGGCAAGGACTTGGCGCTCTTCCAGTGCGACTGGTCTTCCAACTTCGAGAAGAACGGCCTCGATGACCTCACTTGGACAATGAACTTCGGCACGGGCGCCAACATCAACGACCAGTTCCGTCGCCTCGGCGAACTTCGTCCCAATGCGCCCAAGATGTGCTCTGAGTTCTGGAGCGGATGGTTCGACAAGTGGGGCGCACAGCACGAGACCCGTCCTGCCAAGGATATGGTGGAAGGCATGGATGAGATGCTGTCGAAGGGAATCTCCTTCTCGCTCTATATGACGCACGGAGGCACATCGTTCGGACATTGGGCAGGCGCCAACTCTCCTGGCTTTGCTCCCGATGTGACGAGTTATGACTACGATGCCCCCATCAACGAATATGGTCATGCCACAGAGAAATACTACGAACTGCGTGAGATGATGCAGAAGTACAGCGACAAGAAACTGCCTGCTGTGCCCAATCCTCCGATGCCCATCATCACGGTTCCTAAGTTCGAGCTGACGGAGTTTGCGCCCCTCATGTTAGCGGTAGGCACGGCGAAAGACGGAAAGACAGAGAAAGGGGCTTTGAAGTCTTTCGAGGATATGGATATGGGTTGGGGATCCATGATTTACTCTACCCGATTGCCAGAGATTACTTCTTCCAGCGTGCTGACAGGAGAGTTCCATGACTTTGCGCAAGTGTTCATCGACGGAAAGTACATCGGTAAGATTGACCGTGTGAAGAACGAGAAGTCGCTCACCATTCCAGCCGTGAAGAATGGAGCCGACCTGATGATTATCGTAGAAGGCATGGGACGTATCAACTTTGGTCGTGCCATCAAAGACTTCAAGGGTATCGTCGGCAATGTCACCCTGAGCACAGAGACCGACGACATTGAGATGGTGCTGACACCAAAGAACTGGACGAATGTCGCCATCCCTAACGACTATGAAACAGCCAAGAAAGCCCTTGATATCGCGAAGGGTGTCAACGAGCAGGTTGCTGCTGGCAAGGTGACAGGGAGTGTACCCGGGCTTGCCCTCACACAGGGCTATGAGGGTTCGAAGCACCTTTCAGATTTCTTCAAGCCTGGCTATCATCGTGGCTACTTCAACCTCACCAAGGTGGGCGACACCTTCCTCAACTTCGAGACTTGGGGCAAGGGACAGGTCTATGTGAATGGTCACGCCCTCGGTCGCATCTGGTCGATTGGTCCTCAGCAGACGCTCTACGTGCCTGGTTGCTGGCTGAAGAAGGGCAAGAACGAGATTATCGTGCTCGATGTCGTGGGTCCTCGTGAAACTGTGGTTTGGGGACAGGCTGAACCTGAACTCAACAAGCTCCAGCTGGAGAAGAGCAACAAGCACAACAACATAGGCGACAAGCC
>JAGAAZ010000097.1 GCA_017614895.1 Bacteroidaceae bacterium
AAAGTGAAAAGTGAAAAGTGAAAAAAGTGCCGTTTATCATGTTGGAATGTATGATAAACGGCACACTTTGTTATGGTGAAGGGCTCACCTTATAGTGGATAGTTCTCGAAGTCGTATAGGACAGTGGAGAGGTAGCGTTCGCCGGTGTCGGGCAGGAGTGCCACGATGACCTTGTCCTTGTTGGCAGGGTCTTTGGCGAGCTGGGTGGCAGCGTAGGCTGATGCGCCTGAAGAGATGCCTACGAGGAGTCCTTCGCTGGCTGCAATCTTGCGGCTGGTGAGGATGGCTGCATCGTTGGGAGCCTTGAAGATTTCATCGACAGCGTTGCGGTCGAAAGTCTTTGGGATGAAGCCTGCACCGATGCCCTGAATCTTGTGGGCGCCTGGAGCCTCGCCGCTGAGCACGGCTGATGTTTCTGGCTCTACAGCCACAATCTTCACGTTGGGATTGAGTTCCTTGAGGCGCTTGCCGATACCGCTCACTGTTCCGCCTGTGCCGACGCCTGCCACGAAGATGTCAATCTTGCCGTCTGTGTCGCGCCAGATTTCTTCTGCTGTAGTGGCATAGTGAGTGGCTGGGTTGGCAGGGTTCTCAAACTGCTGGAGGATGATGGAACCAGGGGTGCTGTCGCGCAGTTCCTCAGCCTTGGCGATGGCGCCTTTCATGCCTGCTGAACCAGGAGTGAGCACAACGGTTGCTCCGTATGCCTTCACGAGGTTGCGACGCTCGATGGACATGGTCTCAGGCATCGTGAGGATGAGCTTGTAGCCCTTCACAGCGCTGACGAAGGCGAGACCTACGCCTGTGTTTCCTGAAGTGGGCTCGATGATGGTGGCACCTGGTTTGATGACGCCACGCTTCTCGGCATCCTCGATCATGGCGAGGGCGATGCGGTCTTTCACTGAGCCAGCTGGGTTGAAGTACTCCAGTTTAGCAACGATGTTCGTGTTGAGGTTCTCCTTCTTTGAATAAGAATTGAGCTGAAGGAGTGGGGTGTTGCCCACGAGTTCGGTGAGCTGTTTTGCAATTTTAGCCATAGTTATGAAGTTTTTTGTTTGTTGTTGATTTCTGATGCAAAGGTAGTAATAATAAATAATATATGTAACGCTTTATGGTGAAAAAGGGTGGCAAAATACCATCATTGTGGTATGTCGCCAGCCCTTTTTATACCCTCTTTGTAGGACAACACTCCGAATGGAGAGAGTCGCCCGGCGCGTGGGCTGGTTAGGAGATCTGTGCAAATGCCTGGTCGAGGTCGGCGATGATGTCGTCGATATGCTCCACTCCGACAGAGAGGCGGATGGTGGTAGGCGTGATGTGCTGCTCAGCCAATTCCTCAGGAGAGAGCTGTGAGTGTGTGGTCGTGTATGGATGGATGACCAGCGACTTCACATCCGCCACGTTGGCGAGGAGTGAGAAGATTTGGAGCGAGTCGATGAACTTCCAAGCGTCTTCCTGCGTGCCCTTGATCTCGAACGTGAAGATGCTGCCGCCACCGTTGGGGAAGTACTTCGTGTAGAGGTCGTGGTCAGGATGAGAGGGGAGCAATGGGTGGCTCACGCTCTTCACCTTTGGATGCTGATTCAGATACTCAACCACCTTCTGTGCGTTGTAAGAGTGACGCTCGATGCGGAGTGGGAGAGACTCTACGCCTTGCAGGAGAATCCAAGCGTTGAACGGAGAGATGGTGGAACCTGTGTCGCGAAGGATGACGGCACGGATGCGAGTCACGAAGGCTGCAGGACCTGCCACATCAGCGAAGACGGCACCATGATAAGATGGGTCTGGCTTTGCGATGGTCGGATACTTGTCAGCGTTGGCCTTCCAGTCGAAAGTTCCTGCATCCACAATCACACCACCGAGTGAAGATCCGTGACCGCCGATGAACTTAGTGGCTGAGTGAACCACTACGTCAGCACCATGCTCGATAGGCTTGAAGATGATAGGAGCGAAGGTGTTATCGACAATCACAGCGATGTGGTGCTTGTGTGCAATCTCAGCAATAGCATCCAGATTCGTCACGTCGCTGTTAGGGTTACCGAATGTCTCCACATACACCGCCTTGGTGTTGGGCTGGATGGCAGCCTCAAGTGCCTGGAGGTCGTTCACATTAATAATAGTATTCGTCACACCCTGTGTAGAAAGTGTGTGGGTGATGAGATTATATGAACCGCCGTAGAGATTGTCAGCAGCCACGATGTGGTCACCGTTCTGGGCGATGTTCTGAAGCGCGTAAGTGATAGCAGCAGCACCAGAAGCCACAGCCAAACCAGCCACACCACCTTCGAGGGCAGCCACACGCTCCTCAAACACGCTCTGTGTCGTATTGGTCAGACGACCATAGATGTTACCTGCATCGCGAAGACCGAAACGGTCAGCTGCATGCTGTGAGTTACGGAACACGTAAGAAGTGGTCTGATAGATAGGCACTGCGCGTGAATCGGTTGCTGGATCAGGAGTCTCTTGTCCTACATGAAGTGCCAAAGTCTCAATGTGAAGTTTTTTTGCCATAGTTGTATAAATTTTAATTGTTAATAATATGCTTTGTTTTGTAAATCTGGTGCAAAGTTACGGGGTTTGGAAAAACTGTCCAAGCAAAACTGTTAACAAAGGAAAATGTTTCCACAAACAATATTATCAGAAGAAATATTATACTGATGAATTCGTTCTTGCGAATCAAATTCTCATAGGAATCAATCTATGGAATGTGTGTGAACAAAGATGGACGTTGTATGAAAAAGAGGGCTGGCAGCGAGTGTGCTGTCAGCCCTCTTGGTTGTATAAGATTCTCTTTACTTGATGAGTAGTTTGGAGAGATAGTTGGCGATTTCCGTACATCCCCTTGGTGGGCTTATCTGGTCACCGCCTGTGCTTACCTTACCGTCTTCCAGTTCGCAGTTGAAATACCATGTTGGAGGACCGCCTGTGATTTCTGGCACATTAGGGATGTGCGGACGAGTGTAGCTGGACAGTTCCTGATAGATTTTGTGTTTCTCTATCATCTGGCGAATGGTGTTGAGTTCTTCCTCTCCGAGTGCCACTTGAGGCAGAGGAGCAGATTCGTCCATGAAGCGGTCTTTGAATCCGTACAGCGTGACTTTACCTGTGGCTTCATCTATTTTAATCTCGTAATGCACGGGGGTAGGACGTGAGGAACCATATTCCTCATAGATGAGATGCTTGACCTTTCCAGTTGGCATTGTTTGGGTAGCTGCCTTACGGCGCATTTCATACACTTTGTCGCAGAATCGGGTCAGTACGGCAAATCGTTCATAGATGGAGATGTTCTCTTCTGCTGCCCGTTGCACCAGTGCAGGGTGCCATTCCAGATGATACTTCTTCACTTCTTTCTCGGTCAGCGTCTGGCACATTTCTTTTGTCCAGTCATTCAGACGGTACACCTCTTGAATGGCAGCAGTGTCTCGAGCGTATTCCTCTACGGGACGGTTATAGGCGCTCATGCAGTAGTTGAAACATAGTTCGCCATTTTTCAATATCTCCAAAACCGAACGGCGCGATGTGTCTTTGCTCCATTCAATAAGGCGTTGAATGTCTTGTTCCCGTTGTTTTTTGTTGGGCTTAGGTAGTTTTTCGGCATATATGATGCCAAACGTCATCGCTAAAGCGATACCCATTGCAATCGTTCTATTCATGATACAGGTCATAAGTGTTTTTTAAATGATGTGTGCAAAGATAGAGAAAAGTTTGGACATCTCCCAACTTTTTATTACTTTTGCACCCCAAATAAGAAAAGATTGAGATACATGAGACAGAAAACTTTGGGGATGCTTGCCATCTTCCTATTTATATATGGAACATTGAGCGTGGTGGCTCAAACGAAGAATGAGAAGAAAGACTCTCCGTATTTCAACTTGTTCCAATTGCCCAATCCATGTGCCTATCTTCCTGCTCCACCCGATACGGCAAGTGTGCTGTTTGTGGATGACTTCCAGCAGTTTATCTGGGGTAAGTCTGTTCGCAACACGGCACGTGGTCAGCAGGCGAGCTGGGAATCGCTCTATGGTGCGAAGCGTATGGCGACGGTGTTTAGCGAGGCGATGGGTATGACCATCAGCAAGGAGGAGACTCCTGCCATTTATCGCTTCATCAAGCGTGCAGGGGAGACGTGCAACCAGGCGACCAGTATGGCAAAGCGTCGCTATATGCGTGTACGTCCTTTTGCACGCATGAATGAGCATGTGTCAAGCCAGTTCGACGATGAGAAGGATTTGCGTCGCAATGGTTCCTATCCTTCAGGTCACACGGCCTTTGGGTGGGGATCAGCTCTGGCGATGGTGGAAGTGGCACCCGAATTGCAGGACACGATACTGCGTCGAGGATATGAATATGGTCAGAGTCGCATCATCGTCGGTGCGCATTGGCAGAGCGATGTGGATGCTGGTCGTTTGGCGGCTTCGGCTGCTATTGCGAGGATGCACGCTTTGCCAGAATATCAAGAGGATTTAGAAGAGGCACGAGAGGAGTATCGACGGATCAAAGGCATCAAGTCGAAGAAGATAGAAGTGGGCTATCCCAAGGGAGAGAGGATATTGGATGCGCCTGTCGATACAGCTTCCTATCGCTACTATGGCGATATGGCATATTATTGGCAAGCAAAGCAGGAACGCGGAACGGATCGTGGGAAGCAGGCAGTAGCAGATGCTCCCTGTGAAGTGCAGGATTTTCTTGCTTGTTATACGCCTTGTGTGGATATGACGTTAAGCGAAAAGGAGACGCCTGCCATTGCGGCCTTGGTGAAGAAAACCTTCGAGGAACTCTGCAATGCCTCCACACAGATGAAATCAACAGGTTTTCGGACACGTCCTTTTGCCAGATTGGGCGAAAGTTCTGCCATGCCAGAACTGAACGAACATTATTTAACCTCTTCCAGCTACCCATCGTCACATTCCATTTTGGGGTGGGGGATTGCATTGGCATTGGTGGAAGTGATGCCGAATTGCCAGAATGCCCTGCTGGAACGTGGTTATGAATATGGTCATAGCCGTGTCATCTTGGGACTCCATTTTGCCAGCGATGTGCAGGCTGGTCGTTTAGTGGCTGCTTACACCTTGGCTTGTCTGCACAACGATGCTGAGTTCCAGAAGTTGATGGCGAAAGCGAAGAAAGAATATGGGAAAATAAAGGGAAAGGCGACTCCTGCAGAATCCGTGTCGCCAGAACGACAGAAATAGGTGTTGCCTATATATAAAATGTGCCCAACACTTTTTGCTGGTGTTGGGCACATCTTGTCTTGAGAAGATTACATTCTGGCTTTGCCGAACCTCAGTTCTACCTCCTCCCAATTAATGATGCTCCAGAGAGCGGTGAGGTGATCGGGACGGCGATTCTGGTAGTCCAGGTAGTAGGCATGTTCCCATACATCGAACGTGAGTAGGGGAGTGAGACCTTTTTGTACAGGATTAGCAGCATTCGTCTCTTGGGTGATGAAGAGTTGACCTGCTCTATCAGCTGACAACCACACCCATCCGCTGCCGAATAGAGTGGCGCCCTTCTTCTGAAAATCCTCCTTGAAGGCCTCAAAAGAACCGAAGTCCTTCACGATGGCATCAGCCAATGGTCCTGTCGGTGCTGATTTTTGGGGCTGTCCGCAGAACTGACTGAAGTACAGCTCGTGATTCAATATCTGTCCAGCATTGTTCAGGATGCCTCCCGTTGCCTTGCAGACAATATTTTCGAGCGTAGCCTCTTCAAAGCCACTTCCTTTCAACAGACCATTCAAGTTATTCACGTATGCCGCCAGATGTTTCCCATGGTGAAACTCCAACGTTTGCTTGCTAATTACGGGCTCCAGTGCGTCTATTGTATAAGGCAGAGCCATCAATGTAAACTTTCCCATAATATTCTCTCTTTACTTGCAGGGGATGTCTTCAATGCGCTGTTGATGACGACCTCCCGCAAATTCTGTGTTGAAAAATTCGTCGAGGCATTGACGGCACACGTCTTCGCTGATGAAGCGGCCTGGGAAGACAATGACGTTGGCATTGTTGTGCTCACGGATGAGGTGGGCAATCTCGGGTTGCCATACAAGACCAGCACGAATGCCTTGGTGCTTGTTGAGTGTCATGGAGATGCCTTCACCTGAGCCGCACATGGCAATGCCACGTTCCACCTCGCCTGCTTCGATGCCTTCAGCCAACTTGTGGCCGTAGGTGGCATAGTTGCAGGACTCTTCGGTGTAGGTGCCGTAATCCTTATATTCAACGCCCTTTTCCTCCAAATAGCTCTTGACGAACTGCTTGAGAGGAAAAGCGGCATGATCGGAAGCTATACCAATGGCAATCATTAGAAGAGCTTATTTACTTGTGCATAAACATTTTCTGCTGTGTAGCCGAGCTTCTCGTCGAGCACCTTGTAAGGAGCAGAGAAACCGAAGCTTTCGAGACCCCAGATAGAGCCTTCTGCTTCTGGCACGAGACCGAGGAGGTTCACTGGCAGACCTGCTGTGAGACCGAACTTCTTCACGCCCTGTGGGAGAACACTCTGCTGGTACTCCTTGGACTGCTGACGGAAGAGACCTTCAGATGGAACGCTGACGATACGAACCTTCTTGCCATCCTTGCGGAGGAGTTCTGCACCTGCCACGAGGGTAGATACCTCAGAACCTGTTGCCACGAGGATCACGTCTGGGTTTTCATCAGAACCTGCTACGATGTAACCTCCCTTAGCTGCCTGGCTGTAGTCGTTGCCTGCTGGCAGGTTGTTGATGTTCTGACGAGAGAGGATGAGTGCAGATGGGGTAGCCATGTTGTCCATAGCGAGTGCCCATGCAGCAGTGGTTTCCTGAGCGTCGGCAGGACGAAGAACGAGTACGCTTGGCTTGCCAGAGTGATTCTTCAGCTTCTCCATGAGACGGATCTGTGCTTCCTGCTCAACTGGTTCGTGAGTAGGACCGTCTTCACCTACACGGAATGCATCGTGTGTCCAGATGAACTTCACTGGAAGCTCCATGAGAGCAGCCATACGGACAGCTGGCTTCATGTAGTCAGAGAATACGAAGAAGGTACCACATGCTGGGATGACACCACCGTGGAGTGCCATACCGATGCAGCAGCATGCCATTGTGAGCTCAGCTACACCTGCCTGGAAGAAAGCACCAGAGAAGTCACCCTTTGTGAAGGCGTGAGTCTTCTTGAGGAAGCCGTCTGTCTTGTCAGAGTTAGAGAGGTCGGCAGAAGCGCAAATCATATTTGGCACCTGTTCTGCGAGAATGCTGAGACATGCAGCTGATGCAGAACGTGTAGCGTCGTTGTCCTTCTGAACGCACTTGCTCCAGTCAATCTTTGGAGCCTTGCCGCTGAACCAGTCTGCCTGCTGAGCAGCCTTCTCTGGGTTAGCAGCAGCCCAAGCCTTCTCCTCAGCATAACGCTCCGCGCAGATAGCTTCGAGTTCCTTAGCGCGATTAGCATAAAGCTCCTTCACGTCATCAAAAATCTGGAATGGATTCTCTGGGTCGCCACCGAGATTCTTCACAGTGTTGATGTATGCGTCACCACCAAGGGGAGCACCGTGAGTCTTGCAATTAGCCTCGTAAGATGTGCCGTCAGCTTTGAGGGCACCCTTACCCATGATACACTTACCGATGATGAGGGTTGGCTTGCCTTCCACCTTCTGAGCCTGGTCGAGAGCAGCACGAATTTGTGCAGCATCGTTACCTACGATTTCAATCACTTCCCAACCAAGGGCACGATACTTAGCAGCTGTATCCTCTGTCATCACTTCCTTCGTCTCAGTAGAAAGCTGGATGTCGTTGGAGTCGTAGAACATGATGAGGTTGTCGAGACCCAGAACTGCAGCGATACGTGCACCGCCCTGAGAAATCTCTTCCTGCACACCACCGTCAGAAATATATGCGTAGATAGTCTCCTTAGAGAAAGTAGGGTTGCCAGTGTGAGCAGCCAAGAACTTGGCAGCAATGGCAGCACCAATAGCGAAGACATGACCCTGACCAAGAGGACCAGAGGTGTTCTCAACGCCACGAGCAATCTCAAACTCTGGGTGACCTGTTGTAGGAGAACCCCACTGACGGAGCTGTGTCAACTCTTCGAGCGAATACTTGCCGATGAGGCAAAGCTGAGAGTAGAGCATTGGAGCCATGTGACCTGGGTCAAGGAAGAAACGGTCGCGACCTACCCACTCAGGGTTCTTTGGATCGTATTTCAGATACTCAGAATACAAAACGTTGATGAAGTCAGCACCGCCCATTGCACCACCTGGGTGACCAGACTTTGCCTTTTCTACTGCACTGGCTGCCAAGATACGGATGTTATCGGCAGCATGATTCAAAACTTGAATTGAATTTGCCATTTTATTTAGAATTTAAGAGTCTTTGATTTTTCAATTGTTCTTATTATCTACTGCTGCTTGCTCAATTGCCAAGCCCTTCTTGTAGTTCTCAATATAGGCGTTAAAGCCTGCCACATCAGCTGGATCTGGTTGGATTTCCACACCAGCATTGCCTGCGAAGACCACCTGGTCAAGATAGTCGGCAAGAGAGAGCTTCTTGTAGTTGTTCACTGCGTATGCTGCCAGAAGTGCCATACCCCAAGGACCACCTTCACCTGCAGTCTCCATCACAGAGATAGGGGAGTTGAGGGCTGCTGCGAGCATCTTCTGACCCACCTTTGGAGTTGTGAAGTAACCACCGTGACCCATGATGCGGTCCACCTGCACGTGCTCTTCGTTGAACAGTACATCGTTACCGATCTTCAACACGCCAATCGCGCCATACAAATGAGCACGCATGAAGTTTGCAAGATTAAACTTGTCGTTGGCAGAACGGACGAAGAGTGGACGACCATCTGTCAAACCAGTCACAGGCTCACCTGATACGTAGTTGTAAGAGATGACGCCTCCACAATCAGCATCGCCCTTGAGGGCTGTATTGAAGAGGTTGACATACAGCTGTCCCATATCTACAGGAACACCCAGCATCTCTTGGAATTCCTTGAATATCTTCACCCAAGCGTTGATGTCGGATGTACAGTTGTTGCAGTGTACCATTGCTACGAGTGAACCATCAGGAGTGGTTACCATGTCAATCATCTCGTAAGGTTTGGAAAGCTCCTTCTCCAATACAATCATGGAGAAAGAAGATGTACCAGCAGACACATTACCTGTGCGCTGCTTCACAGCGTTAGTGGCAACCATACCTGTACCAGCGTCACCTTCAGGTGGACAAACCGGGATGCCTGGCTTCAAGTGACCAGATACGTCGATACGGCTGGCACCTTCTGGTGTGAGGAAACCGGCATTCTCACCTGCATTGAGTGACTTTGGAAGGATGTCGAGCAACTTCCATCCGAAACCTTTTGGCTCGATGAGCTTATCGAACTTCTCCACCATTGTGGCATCGTATGTCTTGGTCTTGGGGTCAACAGGAATCATACCTGATGCATCGCCCACGCCCAGCACTTTCTGACCTGTGATTTGCCAATGAATGTAACCGGCAAGGGTGGTCAGGAACTCAATGTCCTTCACGTGCTCCTCATTGTCGAGAATTGCCTGATACAAGTGAGAGATGCTCCAACGGAGTGGAATGTTGTAGTTGAACAGTTTAGAGAGTTCAGCGGCAGCCTTGCCTGTGTTGGTATTGCGCCAAGTGCGGAAAGGAACGAGAATGTCGTTTCCCTTGAAAGGCATGTAGCCGTGCATCATCGCACTGATACCGATGCCTGCAAGTGTCTCAATCTCCACCTCATACTGCTCCAGCACGTTTTTGCGGAGCTGTGCATAACAGTCCTGCAAGCCGTACCATATTGCCTCAGTGCTGTAGGTCCAGAGACCATCCACCAACTGGTTTTCCCATGTGTGGCTACCCTGTCCGATAGGCTTGTTCTCTTCATCGATGAGAACAGCCTTGATGCGGGTAGAGCCAAACTCAATACCGAGAATGGCTTTACCAGCTTCTATGGTTTGTTTTGCTGTCATAATTGTCAATTCTAATTATCAATTGTCAATTATCAATTATTTGAGCGCCTTATTGATCATGTAGTACACCTCATTCATCTGGAGGTCGTGCTTGAACTCACTGATGGTGGTGTTCTTGTTGATCTTTACATATTCGATGCCAACCATCTCAGCGAAGTCCTCCCAATACTCTTCCGTGATGTCGTAAGAGAAAGCGCTGTGGTGTGTACCACCTGCGAGAATCCATGCACCAGCACCAATTTCAAAAGTTGGCTGTGGCACCCAGAGAGCCGATGCAACAGGAAGTTTTGGCATGGGCTTTGGCTCGATGCACTCCACTTCCTGAGAGATGAGACGGAAGCGGTTGCCGAGGTCAACAACAGTTGCTTTGATACCACGACCCACCTTAGAAGTGAATACAAGACGAGCTGTCTGCTGCTTACGGATACCGATGCCGAGGAAGTGTACTTCAAGCTTTGGCTTGTCAACTGCGATGAGCGGACAAATCTCAAGCATGTGGCTCTGGAGACAAGAAGAACGGTCACCAGCGAAGTTGAGAGTGTAGTCCTCGAGGAATGAACATCCTGTTGGCATACCCTGCTGGATCACCCACAGTGTGCGATAGAGACAAGCGGTCTTCCAGTCACCTTCAGCGCCGAAGCCATAACCTTCTTCCATGAGACGCTGTGATGCGAGACCTGGAATCTGGTCGAAGCCTACGAAGTTAGGATCGTTGATGTCAGCATCGCCAAGATCGTCGAAGTTTGTTGTGAATGCAGTAGCGCCTTCATCCTTCAATACGCGACGAAGAGCAATCTCAGCCTTAGCTGCATTCTTCACTTTCTCCCAATATACTTGTTCGCCACTCTCATCAATCTTGATGGTGTACTGCTTCTTGTATTCCTCAACAAGTTCATCTGCCTCTGCGTCAGTAACCTGCTTGAAGTATTCCATGAGAGAAGAAACTGGATAGTAGTCCACGTGGTAGCCGAGACGCTGCTCGAATTCCACACGGTCGCCATCTGTCACAGCCACATTGTTCATGTTCATACCGAACATCAAGCAGCGTACGTTCTTGGCGTCAGCAACACCTGCTGCCACACGTGCCCAAACAGCAATCTGCTTCTGTGCTGCCTCATCCTTCCAGTAGCCGCAAACCACCTTGCGAGGAACACGCATACGAGTACAAATGTGACCGAACTCGATGTCGCCATGAGCACTTTGGTTGAGGTTCATGAAGTCCATGTCGATTTCACTCCATGGAATCTCAGCGTTGTACTGAGTATGGAAGTGGAGGAGTGGCTTCTGCAAATCTTGTAAGCCCTTGATCCACATCTTGGCAGGAGAGAAGGTATGCATCCATGTAATGACGCCCACGCACTTTTCGTCGTTGTTGGCGGCTTTCATCACGTCTTCCACTTCCTTAGAAGAGTTTGCTGTACCTTTATAAACTACCTTAATAGGGATGAGACCACCCTTATTGAGACCTTCAACCATTTCCTTTGAGTGAGCGTCAACTGCAACGACTGCATCACCTCCGTAGAGCAACTGTGCACCAGTCACCCACCATAATTCCAAATTTTCAAATGCCATAATGCTTAATTATTTTTTTGAGTTAATATTTTGTTAGTTAATTGAATTAGTGTTTCTGACCTTTCTGACCATAGTAGGCATTAGGACCGTGTTTGCGGTTGTAATGCTTCTCGACAAGTAACTGATTCATGGTCAGGTTAGGATTGACAGAGAATGCGACGAATGCCATCTTTGCGCACTGCTCCATCACCTTTGCGTTATAAACCGCATTGTCGGGAGAAGTGCCCCAAGAGAATGGGCCATGATTCTTTACAAGCACTGCAGGTGTGTGGTCGGGATTGATTTTGCGGATATTGAGAATCTCATCCACAATTACATTGCCTGTCTCCAATTCGTATTGACCTTCCACTTCTTCCTTCGTCATGTCGCGAGTGCAGGGGATGGCCTTGTAAAAGTAGTCGGCGTGTGTAGTGCCGATGTTGGGAATGTCTTTGCCAGCCTGAGCAAAAGCTGTAGCGTAAGTTGAGTGGGTGTGAACAACTCCCTGAATGTTTGGGAAAGCTTTGTATAGCACAAGATGGGTTGGAGTGTCAGAAGATGGATTGAGGTCTCCCTCAACAACTTTTCCACTTTCCAAGTCAACGACAACCATGTCGCTTGCTTTCATCTCATCGTAGCTCACGCCCGATGGTTTAATCACCACGAGACCTTTATCACGGTCGATGCCCGATACATTGCCCCATGTGAAGATAACCAGTCCTTGTTTCACCAAATCAAGGTTGGCCTTAAATACTTTTTCTTTCAGTTCTTCCAACATAGTATTACTGTTTTTTATAGTGTTATTGTGTATTTTTCAGTTGCTGATGAGTTGTCCTTGTTGTTGAAGTGGAATCTGTAAATCTGTATCAGACTACTTCTTAAATCTATATAGGGTGGCTCCTCGACGTGATGATTCTTTGTCTATCATGCCTGTAGCCTGGATATATTCTTTTTCAGAGATAGCGCGACGGAAGTTCCGCTTATCTATCGAGGTGCCAAGAATGCTTTCGTAAAGTGTCTGAAGCAGACTTAGCGTGAAGTATTGTGGCAGGAGATTACTGCCGATAGGGTTGTCTTTGATAATCTCGCCAATCACTCGGCGAGCCTTTTGTACCATCTCATTATGGTCAAAACAGAGAGTGGGCATCTCGTCCACATCCACCCATTGTGTATTGTGGATTTCAGAGAGTTGCGTGTCGTAGTTATCTACGTTGATGAGTGCATAATAAACAATGCTGATCACTCGTTCACCTGGATCTCGTTCCACTTCACCAAAGGTGGCCAGCTGTTGCATATACACGTTGTCAAGTCCTGTGAATTCCTTCAAGATGCGCTGGGCTGAGGAATCCACGCTTTCGTTAGTTTGAACAAAACCTCCAATCAGTGATAGCTCGCCTTTCCCTGGCTCGTAGGGACGCTGATGAATCAGCACCTTTAGATGTCCGTCCTTGAATCCGAAGATAATACAATCCACAGATACGTAGAACTTAGGGTTTGATTTATAAGCTGTCATTGATTGGAGGCTTTTATATTATTATAATTAAATAAATAATGTGTCAGACTATTTCAAATTACCACAGAACAACATACAGGATGGTGAGGATGACGATCACGCCAATAGCACCAATGTTGAATATACGGTCGGTGTGGAAAATGTTCAAGTCGATTGGAACCAACTTTGGATCCTGCACCTTGTCCTTTGCGTTAGAACGCAGGTAAAGACCGATGGTGCCAGTGATAGCGGCAAAGAAGATCATTGCACCTTCGAAGCCGTGAATGTGCATGGTCTCGTTGAAGAAACCGCCAATAGAGAGTGCAAGTGAAACGATAGCCACACAGAACATGATGGTGCTCCAACGAATCTGAGTCTTCACTGTGTCTGCATCAAGTGCGTCCGCAGGAACAGCCTTCTTGCTTGACAGAGAAATCCACACGAAGAGGATAACCAGTGTGATGAACACAACACCTGAACGTACCAAGAATGGCATCTCTGGGAAGGCGAACTTGTAGATGATTGAGAATGCGAAGGTACCAATAGCGCAGACAACAGCAGCTGTGCCACTTGCACGCTTCCACAAAAGGCCAAGGCCGAAGATAACCACAACGCCTGGATAAACGAAGGCTGAGTATTCCTGAATGAACTGGAATGCTTGGTCAATACCACCCATCAATGGGTAAACGGCGATCAGGGCGATGATCAATGCACAAACAGAAGTGAGACGACCTACGTTCACAAGTTTCTTCTCGGAAGCAGTCTTGTTGATGAACTGTTTGTAGATATCCATTGTGAAGAGGGTAGAGGTAGAGTTGAACATGGATGCCAATGAAGAAATAACAGCAGCAGCCAATGCAGCAAAGCTCAGACCCTTGACAACAGTAGGTGTGAAGTTACGAATCAAGAATGGATATGCATCGTCGGAACGAGTGATGGCACCAGCCAGTTGCTGACGCAAATCTTCGCACTCAGGAGCGTTCATGATATAAAATGCACAAACACCTGGGATACATACGATGAATGGAATCAAAATCTTCAGGAAGGCTGCGAATACCATACCCTTCTTTGCCTCATCAAGAGACTTAGCAGCGAGACCCTTCTGGATGATGTACTGGTTGAAGCCCCAGTAGCCAAGGTTAGTCAGCCACAGAGCACCGAAAATCAGCACGATACCAGGATTGGTGAAGAATGGGTCTTCCTTTTGTACGATGTTGCCAGCACCATCGGTTACACCATTGATGACTGGGTAAAGATCTTCATTTCTGGTAACGACCAGATTGAAGTGTTTGTCACCATCAATGGAAGCCAAATAGTCTTTGATGTGCATCAGTGCATCCCAGGCACTTCCTATGCCCATCTCGTCACCAATGACAGAGAGTGCTGCGTAAGCTGTGATCAAACCACCACCCACGAGGAAGGTCACCTGCATCACGTCTGTCCATGCCACAGAAGCCAAACCGCCGTAGATAGAGTAGATACCTGCAATGAGGAAGAGGCAAAGGATGATCACCATACGAACTTGGTCAATCTCCATACCAGCCACCATGACGGTCATATCGGTAGGCAAACCAAGAATCTGCTGGATAGCCAAAGCGCCCAACCATGCCACAGAAGTTAGATTGACGAATACATAGAGGAAAAGCCAGAGCAGTGAGAATGCGAATCCTACACCCCAGTTATAACGCTCGCGTAGGAACTGAGGAATGGTGAAGATCTTTTTCTCAATCATCAGTGGCAGTAAGAACTTACCTACTACAAGCAGCGTAGCAGCAGCCATTAACTCGTAGGCTGCCTGTGCAATACCTGATGCGTAAGCCGAACCTGACATGCCTATGAATTGTTCGGCTGAAATGTTTGCAGCAATGAGCGATGCACCCACAGCCCACCATGTCAGTGTGTTTCCTGCCAAGAAGTAGTCGGTTGATGATTTTTCTTCACCCTTCTTGCTACGAGACAGGAACAATCCCATGCCAACAAGAATGATGATGTACACTACAAAGACCAGATAGTCGGCCATAGCAAACCCATTGTTGCTTAGTGCTTCAAAAATTTTGTCCATGTTGAATTTTGATTTGATTATTATTTATAATTACTTTGTCAAACTTTATTTCTCTACTGAGAAGGCATATTTACAATAAGACTTGTATGGCTTTTCAGGAGATACGAATGGGTTGCTGTCTTCCCAACCTGGCATCATGCATTTGTTGGGTGAATCAGGATACTTCTGGCTCTCGAGGCATACAGCGCAATGCTTCTGATACATAATGCCGCCCTTGCCTGGACGAGTGCCGTCTTGGAAGTTTGCTGTGTAAACTTGTACACCAGGCTCGTTCGTATACATATCCATCTTGATGCCAGAACGTGGATCGGACATGGTGATGCAAATAGCCTTCTTGTCACCCTTCGTGTTCAGACACCAGTTGTGGTCGTAACCGCCGCCAACTGATTCCATTTCTGGATCGTTCTTGCCGAAGTCTGTACCGATGGCCTTTGGTGTGCGGAAATCAAACACTGTACCCTCCACTGGACGGATCTCACCAGTTGGGATGAGGTTGTCGTCACCAGGAGTGTAGTTGTCAGCGTTGATATAAAGGATAGACTCGTCAATTGTGTTGTTCAGGTCACCTGAAAGGTTGAAGTATGTGTGGTTCGTCATGTTCAGCACTGTTGCAGCGTCTGCCACTCCGTCATAGCTGATGATGATTTCATTGTTGTCTGTCAACTTAAAATCAACAGTTGCAACCACAGTTCCAGGGAATTGATTGTCACCATCAGGAGAAGTGATTTCAAGTGCGAGAGATTGAGGACCGAACTCCACTTCTTCATACACTTGGTACTGCCATCCCGTGTAACCGCCATGCAGGCAAGCCACTCCGTTGTTGTTCTTTGGCAGCGTCACTTTCTCGCCGTTGTAAGTGTATTCACCGTTGTTAATACGGTTTGCATAGCGACCTACAGAGCAACCGAAATCTGTCTCAAAGTTCCATGGAAAATAGTTTTCAATCTTGTCAAAGCCGCAGGCAACATCTACCAAATCACCGTCCTTATTGGGAACCATGATGCTCACGATACGTCCACCGAAGTTCGTGATGCAAACTTCCATGCCGTTTTTGTTGGTAAGGGTGTAGAGCTTCACCTGTTTAGCCCCTTCTGGGTCAGCCTTGAATTGACCAGCCTCAGCGTCGTAAGCGACAGCGATGCAAGTGTCGAAATCAGCAGGGTTAATACCAGATTTGGTCAGTTGAACCTCAGGTGCAGAATTGCACGCACACAGGAGTGCTACGGCCGCAGCACTGCCCATCAAAATCGTTTTAAGATTTTTCATAATTTTGGTTAGAAATTGATTAGTTTATAAACTGTTCGCCAAAGGTACGGCTTTTTCACGTGTTAAAGCCTGTAAAAAACATGTTCTATAACATAAAGTGTTCATATGACACTTTTTTAACGTATTTTCTGTCATAAAACTATTGTTTTATCCCCCAATAATCGTGTTTTATGGACATGTTTTTAAAAGAAATGTCGCAACATGGATGTGAATAGCTGAAAACAAAAAGAAAAGGGCGCGATTTATCGCGCACCTTTCTTTATTTATCATTAAAATTCAAAAGGAGGGTTGTGTGTGGAGAGAATTTAGCATAATTTGCGTGCTCCGTCTCCAATCACAACGTCGATAATGATAGGTTTCTTGCCATACTTTTCTTTGAATTGAGTGACGGCAGTTTGAATGAAGTTGTCGTAAAGTTCCTCTGCAACGAGATTGATGGTGCAACCACCGAAACCACCTCCCATGATACGGGAACCTGTGACAGAACAATCTTTTGCAATCTCATTGAGAAAGTCAAGTTCTTCGCATGACACCTCATACTCTTTGGAGAGTCCATAATGGGTCTCATACATCTTTTGTCCGACTTCCTCATAATCACCTCTTTCGAGAGCGTCGCATACGGCCAATACACGATCTTTCTCACCAAGTACGAAAGTGGCACGCTTAATATCTTCTGCTGACACTTTTCCCTCGATTTCCTTCAGCTCTTCCCATGTGGCTTCACGAAGGGTGGTTATTTCCTTTTCTGGGTGGAGTTCCTTGATGGCTTTCACGCAGTTTTCGCATGACTGACGACGGTCATTATAGGGTGATCCGACGAGTTCGTGCTTGACGCATGAATTGATAAGTACGAGTTTATAACCCTTTGGATTCCAAGGATAATACTGGAATTCGCCAGAGCGACAGTCGAGGCGCATAAGATTACCTTTCTTGCCAAATACTGAGGCGAACTGATCCATGATACCACAGTTTACTCCGATGTATTTGTGCTCTGTTGCTTGCCCCACCTTTGCAAGGGTCATCTTGTCGATTTTATTGTCGCCAAAGAGGTCATTGAGCGCAAAGGCATAACAGCTTTCAAGGGCTGCGGATGAAGACATACCCGCACCATTAGGCACATCGCCTGCAAAAGCTGTGTCGAACCCCTGCACAGGTACTCCCAATGCCATCATTTCACGTGCTACTCCGAAGAGATAACGGAAGTGGCTAGCGCGTGGTCCCTTCTCATCGTCAATGGAGAACTCTGCATAGTCTTTTAAATCGATAGAGTAAGCGCGGATAGTGCGTGTGCCGTTGGGACGGAGTTCTGCAATCATGCCTTGTTCTACTGCTCCTGGAAACACGAAACCGCCGTTATAGTCGGTGTGTTCACCGATTAGGTTGATACGGCCAGGTGATGCATATACAGAGCCTGGCTCTCCGCCAAGATGCTTGATGAAGCGTGTACGTACGTCGTCAATTTTTAGTTTCATAAGGCAATGATTTTATTCAACTCCAAATTTGTAAATAGTTTTTTGTGTGTACTTCTCCCCAGGTTTCAGTACAGTGGATGGGAAGTAAGGACGGTTGGGCGAATCAGGGAAATGCTGGCACTCGAAGCAGATGGCAGAGCGGCGTGGTGCTGTGCAGCCCAATTGGATGGGGTTGCCAGATCCCCAATTGTCGGAATAAACCTGCATACCTGGTTCGGTGGTGTAGGTTTCGAGGGTGCGTCCAGACTTTGGATCGGTCAGACGTACAGCGAATGAGAGTTCACCAACCTCCTTCTTGTTCAGCACGAAACAGTGGTCGTAGCCATTTCCGTTTTTGATTTGCTCGTCATCAGCGTCGATATCCTGACCTACAGCCTTAGGTGTGCGGAAATCAAATGGTGTGCCAGCCACCTTAAGAATCTCACCTGTTGGGATGCAAGTATCATCGATAGGGATGAAGAAATCGCCATTCAGTTCCATGATTTGATCTTCGATGCCAAGCGTTGGGTTAGCAATGCCCTGCAGTGAGAAGTATGCATGGTGCGTCAGGTTAATGATGGTCTTCTTGTTAGTGGTTGCGAGATACTCAATAATCAGTTCGTTTTCGTCTGTCCATGTAAAATCTACAGATATCTTTACCTCACCCGTAAAACCTTCGTGTCCATAGGGGAGAATGCAGTTGAGTGTCAGGCTCTGGTCACCCGTCTGGAATGCCTCAAACACTTGCGCGTGAAGTCCTGTAGGACCGCCGTGCAGTGCGTTAGGAGCATTGTTGATGGCGAGCTGATACTCCTTTCCGTTTAAGGTAAACTTACCTTTAGCGATGCGGTTGCCAAAACGACCAATCAATGTGGAGAGGTATGCCTCAGGAGAATTAATGACGTCATCGATGTTGTCATGTCCCTGAATGACGTTGGCAACCTTGCCGTCCTTGTCGGGTACCATGATGGCAACGATGGCGCCACCGTAGTTCGTGATTGATACTTCGTAACCATCCTTGTTTACAAGGGTGTACAAGTCAGTCTTTTTGCCTTTCACTACCTTTTGGAAGTTCTCGGCTTTAAGACCACTCAATTTAGGCTGAATAGTGCTCATAGAAATTTTATTTTAAGTGATAATTAATAAGTCGGTTTTAGATTTCTCTTTGCAAATTAAACGAAAATATTTTTACTAAACGAACTTTCTCCCAAATATTTTTAAGAATTTAGCGTTTTTTGACAAATAAAGGGCTTTTCTCTTTCTTTTGTTGAGAGAATAGATGTTCAAAACTCTGAAAGTAGGTCGGCTACTACAAAACTGCTCCCCCCCACATAGATGAAATCTTCTGGTTGGGCATCGGCAAGCGCTGCTCGGTAGGCTTGGGCGACGGTGGGGTAACTCATACCTTTGAGTCCAAATGCTTCTGCTTTCCTTTTTATGTCCTCGTGGGATAGAGCACGTTTTACGCTAGCCTGGCAGAAGTAGTAAGTGGCACGTTGGGGCATCAGGGAGAGCACGCCGCTAATATCTTTATCATTCACCATACCGAACACTATGCGCATAGGCGCGTGTACGTTATTTAATTGTTTTGTAATCCATCGGAAGCCGCCTACATTGTGTCCTGTGTCACATATCACTCGTGGTGATGTTTGCAAAGTCTGCCATCTGCCCATCAGTCCTGTCATCTCGCACACATGAGCAAAACCCTCTTTCACGTCCTCGTCAGAGATATGGAAATGTTGCTCTTTCAGTCGGCTGATGGCACAAAGAATGGTGTTGGCATTTTTCTGTTGGCAATAGCCTCCTAGTTTCCCATATATTTTCCCGTAGTTAGCTGTTTGATAGCTGATGCCTCCTTTTGAGCTAAATCGATGATTAATCACTTCTTTTTGCTCTTCTGCAAAGAAAATCGGGGCATTCTCCTCTTGTGCTTTTGCCATAAAAACAGGTTTGGTTTCCTTGACTACCTCACCAATCACGACAGGTGTATGGGGCTTGATAATACCAGCCTTTTCTCCTGCGATTTTCGCTAGGGTATTGCCGAGGAAAGCCACATGATCGAAACTGATGTTAGTGATGACGCACACCTCTGGCGAGATGATATTTGTGCAATCCAATCGACCGCCTAATCCCACCTCCACGACTGCCACATCTACATGTTGTTCGGCAAAGAATTTGAATGCCATCGCAGTGGTCAGTTCAAAAAAAGAAGGGTGGAGCGGTTCGAAGAAGGCTCTATGTTGCTCCACAAAGTCTATGACATATTGGTCACTGACCATCTCACCGTTCACTCGGATGCGTTCACGGAAATCCACCAAATGAGGTGAGGTGAAAAGGCCTACTTTCAGTCCTGATGCTTGCAGAATAGCCGCCAAGGTGTGTGAGCAGGAACCTTTTCCGTTGGTGCCTGCCACATGAATGGTTTTGTAGTGCTGATGGGGATGTCCAAAGTGTTCGTCCAACTGATAGGTGTTGTATAATCCTTCTTTATACGCATCGCCTCCCACATTTTGGAATAGTGGTGCCGAAGTGAACAGATAGTTGATAGTCTCTTGATATGTCATTTTTGTTATATTTTGTTACAAAGTTATGAATAAAATGCCGAAATAAAGAAGAAAACGAAAATTTTGTTTTACCTTTGCACTTATTATATGATTCATGATACCTAAAACCATCCTTCATGCGACTTAAAACCCGCATATTATCCCTCGTCATTGTGCTGGCCGTTCTCCTTTGCTTCATGGCATGTGGAGAAACTTCTAGTGTGCAGCAGGATGAAATTGACTCGCTCAATGTGCTAGCATATCGGGCGAAGTATCGTTCATTGGACGAGGCTTCGAGCTATGTGGATGAGGTGCTGAATGGACATGCGAATTCCACTTATCGGGATGGCATCCATGAGGCGTTGTTGAATAAGGGCGATGTATATGGTATGCGAATGGATTATGATTCGGCACAGATTTGTTACCAGCGAGTGTTAGAAGAATCGAACAACGATCTGTTATGTTGTGTGGCGGATGTGGACATGATGTCTGTGTGCCTGATGCTTTCATTGAGCAAGGAATTCTACGATTTTCGGAGCGACGCACAGGAACGTATGGCAAATGTGGAGGAAGAGCATGAGGACATGACCGAGCACCAGAAGGTGGTGTGGAACGCTGTACAAACAGAGTACCATTTCGTGTCAATGAACTATTTCATCAAAATGCGTCAGGATGAAGGTGTGTCGGAAGAATTTGATTGGTTGGATGCTCATCAGGATTTATTTGCTGCAGACTCGGCTAAACAATCAACATTTCTGTTTCTGCAGTCTATCTACAATGTATCGGGCGAGAAGACTGTAGATGCAGCGGATGAGATGCAGCGCAATTTGATTCGTCTGCTATCAATGAGCCGTCAGAACGGGAATGTCTATTTTGAGATATCAGCTTTGAATGGTTTGGCAAAGTCCATTATGTCGGGTGGTGAGCTGAAACCCTCGCGGTGGGTGTTCATTGAGGAAATGATTGGTGAGTTCGGCTTTGTTCCTTTAGAGTATAAATTGGCAAATCGTGCTTTGAGATTAGCGCAGATGTATGGTAACGATTTTGTGCAGACGACGGTATTGGTTACCCTTTCCGATTATTACCTGAGGAACGGGGAAGATAGCTTGGCGATTGTACAGATGGAGGATGCCTTGGAACTGATTAATAAGCATCATCAAAAGATGGGGCGGAATAATAATTCTGTGGAGGATGCAGACAAAGAGAGGTTGTATCTATACACCGATGCGGAAGATTCGCTATCGACAGAGATGCGCTGGATAATGAATCCTGATGTCGTGACTGTTCCTGAATGGATGGCGATGGTGAGGGAACAATTGAGTGTGATTTTTGGTGCGATGGGTTTGAAGGCTGAATCGGATTATAACCATAACATTTACTTCGATATTTTGGATGCCACACGTCAAGATCTACGTGTGGTACAAGAAGAGGGTCACTTGAAGCAGGAGGAGCATATGCTCAATCTGTTGCTTTGGGTGTTTGGTGTCGCTATTGTGGCACTGGCGTGGTTGTTGTACGTTTACAACAAGCGAAGTCGTGAAGAGTATCGGAAGAAGGTGGGGATGTTGAGCAAAGTGATAGAAGTGTGTAAGCATTTGTCTTCTGCTTTGTCTGAGGATATTGAAGATGAGGAAGATTTGGACGAGGAGCTTCATAAGATTGCCGATGCGGATGTAGAAAGTCTCTTTCCACAAGTGAAAGGTCAGGATTGGACGAAGGTGGATTACCTGACGATGAAAGGCTTGGACAAAGAGCTGTTTCATGTGTTGCTGGTGTTCTACGATTGGATGAAGAAGAAGGGTTTGCAGTATATCAAATTCTCAGAAGAGGAGCAACGTCTGGAAAGCGAAACTTTTGTGATTGAAAAGCGTTTGGAAGAAAATAAGCGTTTATACATTGAGAAACTGACCTCGATGTCAATAGTGAATGGCATCACGCCGTTCTTGGATCGTGCCCTGCACGAAATCAATAAGTTAAAGACGGATAAGAATGCTACACCTGAAACCATCCGTGAACGTTTCCTGTATCTGAGTGAACTCATCGATAAAATCAATGATTATAACGATGTGCTGGGTCATTGGGTGAAGATACGCCAAGGTATGGTGACCTTGAATATTGAGAACTTTGCTTTGAAACCGTTGTTTGACACTTTGCGACATGGAACGAAGAGCTTTGATATTAAAGGCGTCTCGTTGGATGTTGATGAGACGGATGCGGTGGTGAAGGCAGACAAGTCGCTGACGCTCTTTATGATGAACACACTGTTGGACAATGCTCGTAAATATACACCCTCAGGTGGAGAAGTGAAGTTGTCTGCAATGGAGACGGATACCTATGTGGAAGTATCAGTGAAGGATACTGGGCATGGGATGTCGGCAGAGGATGTCGATATATTGAACAACGCGAAAGTGTATGATTCAAGCAAGATAGGAACGGAAGGGGCAAATGCGTCGGATATTCAGCAGAACAAGGGCTTTGGCTTTGGTTTGATGAACTGCAAAGGCATCATCGGGAAATATAAGAAGACTAACGCTGTGTTCAATGTGTGTGAGTTTGGCGTTGAAAGCGAGATTGGGAGAGGTAGTCGATTCTTCTTCCGATTGCCGAAAGGTGTGTTGAAACTCATGATGTGTGTGGTTTTACTGATGCAATGTCTTGTCATGAAGGCAGAAGTCCAACTGCCAGATGCAGAAGTGTATTATGACAGCATCTTCACTGCTAATGTGATAGGCGATTACAATCAAGCGATACTATATGCGGATTCTGCTATTCAGTGCTTCAATCGCTACTATCTAGAGCAGGTTCCCAAGGGTAAGCATCTGATGACTTTGGAAGGTCCTGATATGGCAGAAGTGGAGTGGTGGAAGACGGGAATGGATACGGATTATGAACTGATTATCGGCATTCGAAATGAGGTGGCGATTGCGTCATTGGCTCTGAACAGAAATGATCTCTATCACTATAACAATGAGGTGTTCACACGACTGTATAAGATGACGAGCACCGATCCGACATTAGAAAACTATTGTAATGACATCAAGATGGCAAACCGCAACAAGAAGACGACTGCGATTATGTTGGGAATGTTGCTTTTCTTAGTGCTCGCCACATACTTCTTCTTGCATTATCGTAATACCCAGCTGTTCATCTTCAATCTGAGGCAGTTCATCCAGCTGAATAACAATGTATTCACAGCGACAGAACAAACATTGCCCAATGTGCTGCATCAAAACCTTTCCGATATCAAGATGGCTGATACGGTGGGTATGATGGTCCCTCCTAAAGACCCATCAGGTCAATCGCAATTTTTCTATACGGGTGTTGTAGCTGAGCGTAATATTTACGAAAGCATGATGATGTCGGCTTATCATCAGCAGAAGGAGGTTGTCAGTAACAATGGACGTTTTCGCGCCTATCCGATGTTTGTGCCAGGTACGGACAATCAGGTAACAGGTGTGATGGGTGTGCATTTCGTCGATGGCAAGTTACAGGATGAAGAGGCACTCATCATCAATCTTGTGGCACAGTTTATGAGCATCCACACTTACTTTTCCTATTATAAAGTGGACGAAATGAAGGAATTGTTGGAACTGAAACAGGATGAACGATTGCGCATTGACAACGAACAGCAGAAGGTGTATGTGAGGAATCAGATCATGGACAACTGCCTTTCGACCTTGAAGCATGAAACAATGTATTATCCCAATCGTATCAAGCAAATAGTAGATGTGGCGTTGGCAGATTCCAATGTTCCAGTCGATGATGCCACGATTAATGATATCGATGAATTGCTCTCGTATTATAAGGAGGTGTTCAGCATTCTGAGCATGTGTGCAGGAAAACAGGTCGAGAAAGTGCTGTTCAAGCGTACAATCATTTCAGCTCATGATATTGGTGAAATGGCCAAACGCTCGTTCAAGAAACAGCAAAAGAAGATGCAGGGCAAGATTTCATTGAAGGTGTCAGAAGCATCAAAACTGATGATACAAGGTGATAAGATATTCATCCAAACTCTTCTTGACAACATCATTTCGCTCTATTTCGAGCATGAATCGGGTGGAGATTTGCTGTTGGATTTTGACGTGTTGGACGGATTTGCTAAATTTGCATTCACGGACACTGCATACCGATACGCTGATGAGGATATTCCGCAGCTCTTTTATATAGATAATGTGAAGTATGATGCGAAGAGTGACACGCTCTCCGGAGCGCAGTACATGATTTGCCGTCAGATAGTCAGAGAGCATGATGCCTACTCTTCACGTAGAGGCTGTCGCATCTATGTGGAGAACAAGGATGACGGACTTGGATCGAGCTTCATTTTCACCCTTCCTATCAGTCATACATAATAGATCATCAATCAGAAATAAATTAAAAAGTTTAGAATATGGATCCTTTCAAAGTTATTATTGTTGAAGATGTCGCCCTCGAAATGAAGGGCACAGTGGAAATTTTCCGTTCGGAGATTCCTGAGGCGGAGATTGTTGGTACCGCCATGAATGAGACTGAACTCTGGCGTCTGATGCGTGACAATCAGCCTGATCTCGTGTTGCTTGACCTCGGTTTGGGTGGCTCCACAACAGCAGGTGTGGATGTGTGCAAGCAATTGCGTCGTCGCTATCCCGATGTGCACGTGCTCATCTTCACCGGTGAAATCATGAACGAGAAACTCTGGGTGGATGCCCTTGATGCAGGTACAGACGGCATCATCCTGAAGAGTGGTGAACTGCTTACCAAGGGCGATGTGCAGAGTGTACTCAACGGCAAGCGTATGGTATTCAATCAACCAATCTTAGAGAAGATTCTGCAACGTTTCCGTAAGTCTGTTCTCAACGAATCCATGCGCCAGGAAGCTTTCCTTGACTATGATATTGATGAGTATGACGAACGTTTCCTCCGTCATCTGGCATTGGGCTATACGAAAGATATGATTGCAGGTCTGAAGGGTATGCCTTTTGGCGTGAAATCCATTGAGAAACGTCAGAATGACCTTACAAATCGTCTCTTTGGTGAAGACCACGAACCAGTCAATGCTACTCGTCTTGCCACGAAAGCCATTGAATTACGTATCCTTGACATCGATAACCTCGAACCCGACGACGAATGACCTACAAAGACCACATCCAACGATTCCTGAAATACCTCTTCTGGGGTGTTCTTATCGCCCTTGTACTCCTGCTCTTCATCTCATGGGTGTTGAGCATCTATGTCGATGGTGTGCAGGGGCTGCTGACCACACGTGGCATTCGTTGGATGTGTGTCAATATTGTTCCTAACTTCTCTTCTGTCCATATTGCCAAACTATTGTTGGGCTTGATGGCTATTAGTGTGATACGGGCATCAGGTATTCTGAGAGCTTTCCGTTCTCATACTTCCCTGAAACAAAGGCGTGCTTTGCAAATAACGGGAGTGTCAGTGGTTGTTATCTTGATGTTATTCTCGTTGTTGTTGCTGTTACCTGACCCTGTATTGCTCAGCGCATTTGGCACCTTCCATAATTCAGCTTTTTCTAAAGGATTCTTCGGATTGTTAGCTTGCCTCGCCATCTTTGTTGGTAATATCTATGGCTATACTTCTGGACGCTTCACGACCATGCGTGACTTTATGCAGGCACATGCATCCATCTTTGCTGCCATCCCCAACTATTTTGTCATGCTTTTCTTGGCAAGCCAATTCGTTAACTGCCTCAACTATACAGGAATCCTCCCTCTGTTGGGCGACGATGGCACTGTGTTTTTTCTATTAAAGGGACTTCTATACAACGGTACTTTGTTGTTATATATTCTTTTGGCGTTGTAAACCTTCTTTGCAAATTGTTCTGATGCCACATGTCTTGCATTGAGGCCTTTGACTTTTGCACACATATCGTCCGTGCAGAATCAGCCAATGATGTGCTCTTGGAATTAGCACTTCGGGGATGTTTTTCACTAATTCCTTCTCTACAGCATAAGGCGTGGTGCATTTCTCAGAAACCAATCCTATGCGATGACTAACACGGAACACATGTGTATCGACAGCCATTGCTGCTTTGTTAAATGCCACACTCAGCATCACATTTGCTGTCTTTCTTCCAACACCAGGTAATGCCACTAAAGCATCAAAGTCATTAGGGACCTTGCCTCCATGCCGTTCCATCAAGCATTTTGCCATTTCCACCAGGTGCTCCGCCTTGCTGTTCGGATAACTGACAGACTTCACATAGTGCAATACCTTCTCTTGAGTTGCTTTCGCCATCGCTTCAGGAGTGGGGAAGGCTTCAAACAAGGCTGGAGTCACCATGTTCACTCGTTTGTCCGTACATTGTGCTGACAGCATCACAGCACATAGCAACTGAAACGGGTTCTTGTAATGCAACTCCGTATTCGCCTCAGGCATGGCTTCTTGGAAATAAGCCATGAACTGTGCATATCGTTCCTTCTTTGTCATCATCTTATATATTAAAAACTAATGATGGGCAACAGCCTTTTGGCCATTGCCCATCACTTTTTCTTGTTCAAAAGTAGTTAAGCTTCAGCAACTACTGGCTCGATAGATACTGTGCTGCGGTTTTCGCGACCACGCTTGAACACCACCACACCATCAATAAGTGCGTACAGAGTGTCATCCTTGCCAATACCTACATTCTTACCTGGATGGTGCTTGGTACCACGCTGACGAACAATAATGTTGCCAGCCTTAACTGTCTCACCACCAAAGTGCTTCAAACCGAGTCGTTTTGAGTGTGACTCACGGCCGTTCTTAGAACTACCTACACCTTTTTTATGTGCCATGTTGAATAACTGTCTTAAATGTGATTGATAAAATTGTTTGTTTTGCTGTTAAGCAGATTATGCTACAACAGACTTAACGAGAACCTGAGTGAACTGGTCACGATAGCCTCTCAGCTTGCGATAGCCCTTACGGCGACGCTTGTGGAACACGAGCACCTTGTCACCCTTGATGAGTGGAACAAGTACTTCGAGCACAACCTTTGCGCCTTCCACTGTGGGAGTTCCTACTGTTACTACACCGTCGTTGTCTGCCAACAACACTTTCTCAATCTCAACAGTTGCACCGGTCTCCACATTCTGCATGTGGTGAACGTAGAGCTTCTTGCCCTCTTCAACCTTGAACTGCTGACCCTGAATTTCTGCAATTACGTACATTTTTTGAATTGTTTTAGGGTTCCACCGGCAGGCGGAGTACCACTCTGTACCCGCTTTTTCGAGCCTTTCCGGCATAAATCGGCTGCAAAGTTACGACATTTTCTTCAACCCACCAAACTTTTTCGTAGAAAAATGAAAAACTCTTTACACAGCATCTTCGCTGGGGTCGATGTTGAGTCCTGGATGGAGTGGCTCAGTTTCGAGGTCTTCTGCTTTTTTGATAGAGAAGGAGCCATCTGTGGCAATTTTCAGTTCAAGTGGATATGCCATATTGTCGGAAGTCTCGTCTGGGTCGCCCACTGTGATGATGAAGTAGAAAGCAGAACGGTCAGACTCGCGTTTCATGAAGTTGTAGTTGATGCCCACCACGGTGGAGGTCTTCAGGAAGTTATTCGGCACATAATCTCGGAAATTGCTCTTATAGAAAGTCTTGCTGAACACCTTAGTGCTCTCGCGTGTGATGTCAATGCTGGCACGACTCTCGTGGTATTCGAGTCCTTGAGGATTGATGAGTACAGGCATGGAATCGACATGTTCAAAACGGCAGGAATAATTGTACAGTTTCCCGTTGATAGTGATGGTGTCGTTCAAGGTGTAGTCACGCAAGGAGATGATGCCTGTCTGAGGGTCGATATCCTCGACAATGCGTTCAGGACTTTCGGGTTTCTTTTCGTTTGTGCAAGCGATTGCTCCCAGTGCGAACAATGCCACGATGACTGTTTTTAATGTTTTCATTGATTTGTCTGTTTTGGTAATTCTGACTGCAAAATTCGTAAAAGAAAGTGATTTGAACAAATGAATTCTGAAAATAATTTAATAATGTAGTGTTTTTGGTACGAGTGTGGAAAAAAGTCTGTAACTTTGCAGCATAAAAAGACTTTCAAAGAGAAATGGGACTGTTGAAGAAAAACCCAAGAAATTGGCGTGTGAAGAGCGGACAGCCGCTCACAGAGATGGACAAAAGGATTCTGTTTTTTCAGAATAAGGGACATCTGGTGCCAAAGCGTGAATTGATTAAGACTCCAGAACAAATAGAGGGTATCCGTAAGGCGGGTGTACTGAACACAGCCGTGTTGGACCTCGTGCAAGAAAAGATTCGTGAGGGTATGTCAACCTTGGAAATAGACCAATTGGTGTACGATTTCACAACAAAACATGGTGGTATTCCAGCACCGCTTAATTATGAAGGCTTTCCCAAGAGTTGTTGCACAAGCATCAACGAGGTGGTGTGTCATGGTATTCCTAACGAAGAAGACATTCTTGAGGAGGGCGATATCATTAATGTGGATTGCACGACGATTCTCGATGGATACTTTGCTGATGCCAGCCGAATGTTCATCATTGGAAGGACAACACCTGAGCGTGAACGTTTGGTGCAGGTGGCAAAGGAGTGCATGGAGATTGGTGCAGAGGCTTGCAAGCCATATACATTCGTAGGTGACTCAGCTGCTGCAGTTACGAAACATGCTCACAAGAATGGTTATACGGTAGTGAGAGACTTGTGTGGACATGGTGTGGGTAATGCCTTCCACGAAGATCCAGATATGGAACACTGGGGGAAGAAAGGTACTGGTATGTTGTTGGTGCCAGGAATGGTGTTCACGATTGAACCGATGATCAATGCAGGTGGCTGGCAAGTGTTTGTGGACAGCGATGATGATTGGACCGTAGTGACTGATGATTACAGCGACTCTGCACAATGGGAACACACCTATGTGATGACAGAAGAAGGATTGGAAACACTCACATATTAACTATATGTATATATTGGCGATAGAAAGTTCGTGCGACGACACGAGTGCGGCAGTGCTGAAGGATGGCATTCTGCTGAGCAATGTGACTGCCTCGCAGGCCGTGCATGAGGAATATGGTGGGGTGGTGCCTGAGTTGGCGAGCCGTGCCCATCAGCAGAATATTGTGCCAGTGGTGGATGCAGCCATCAAACGGGCTGGTATCACGAAGGAAGACCTCAATGCTGTGGCATTTACACGAGGTCCAGGTTTGATGGGAAGCCTTTTGGTGGGTGTGAGTTTTGCCAAAGGTTTTGCAAGAAGTCTCGGCATTCCGATGATTGATGTGAACCACCTGCAAGGTCATGTGCTGGCACATTTCATCCGTGAGAGTGAGGATGACCACGACCAGCCGACGTTCCCATATTTGTGTCTGCTTGTTAGCGGAGGCAATAGTCAGATTGTAAAGGTGAATTCCTACAAAGATATGGAGATTCTTGGACAAACCATTGATGATGCAGCTGGAGAGGCGATTGACAAGTGCTCGAAGGTGATGGGACTGGGTTATCCTGGTGGTCCTATCATTGATAAGTTAGCTCGTCAGGGAAATCCTGATGCGTTTGAGTTCTCGAAACCAGACATTGCAGGTTACGATTACAGTTTCTCTGGCTTAAAAACCTCTTTCCTCTACCATCTGAGGGATTGGCTGAAGGAAGATCCTGATTTCATCGAGCACCATAAGGAAGACTTGGCTGCATCGTTGGAGAAGACGATTGTTGATATCCTGATGAAGAAGTTGCGCAAGGCCGTAAAGGATACGGGCATCAAACAGGTGGCTGTGGCTGGTGGTGTGAGTGCCAATAATGGATTGCGAAATGCGTTCCGTGATCATGCCAAGCGTTATCATTGGAAGATTTTCATTCCGAAGTTCTCCTACACGACTGATAATGCTGCCATGATTGGCATTACAGGCTATTTCAAGTATTTGGATAAAGACTTTGCATCCATTGACTTACCCGCATACGCAAGGATTGAGAAATTGAAGAGTTGAAGAATTGAAGTTATGAAAGAGGTACGTTTTTTCTATGTCCCTAATGCTAACAGCGTGTTGGAACTTCCTGAAGAGGAGGCTCAGCATGCTGTTCGTGTTTTACGTATGGAGATGGGCGATGAGATGATGCTGATGGATGGGGAAGGCACATTCTATCGTGCCATTGTGACGGAATCGACGAAGAAGCGCTGCCTTTATCGTATCGAAGAAACCCTACCGCAGGAACGTCAATGGCAACCCCATCTGCATCTGGCGATGGCGCCTACGAAAAACATGGACAGAACGGAGTGGTTTGCAGAGAAGGCTACAGAGATCGGTTTTGATGAATTGACGTTCTTGCGTTGCCGATGGTCGGAAAGGACCGTCATCAAAACAGAACGCATAGAGAAGATTCTTGTTTCTGCCATGAAGCAAAGCCACAAAGCCTGGAAGCCTGTCTTGAATGTGATGACAGACTTTAAGGCTTTTCTGCAAGAGATAGAAGATCGGGAGAAGGTGAGTGGAAGGGCGATGCAGAAGTTTATCTGTCATTGTTATGAGGAAGAAGGATTGGGCGAGAAGGCAATGTTGAAGGATGCCATTAAGAGTGGGGAAGACGTGTTGGTGTTGGTGGGTCCAGAGGGGGATTTCTCCATCGATGAAGTGAAGATGGCAGAGTTAAAAGGCTTTCAAAGTGTGACGCTTGGTAAGAGCCGATTGAGAACAGAAACAGCGGCTCTGGTGGCGGTGCATCTAATGAATCTGAAGAATCAATAAATAAGGATAAATGATTGTTGAATAGAAATTTAATCAAAACTAATATGAAAAAGATTTACGTTGTTTCCTTGGTCATTCTGATGGTGATGGCTTTGTGCTCATGTAACAAGACTGACTATCAGAAAGTGATACCAGCCAACGCTGCATTGGTGGTGAAAGTGGATGCAAAGGCAATTGCAGAGAAGAGTGAGTTCCAGAAGTCAAAATCCATGCAGAAACTGGAAAAGAGTTTGAAAGCTGTTGTGGCAGACAAGGACATGAAGAAGGTGAAAGACTACATTGACGACCCGATGTCGATGGGTATTGATTTTAGTGTGCCTGCCTATGTATTTATGGTGGATAAGGAAACTTTTGGTCTCACCATGAAGGTGAATGATAAGGATGAC
>JAGAAZ010000098.1 GCA_017614895.1 Bacteroidaceae bacterium
CAAGAACACGGTGATTCCCAACACGGTCGAAGCCATTGGCGACGGAGCATTTAGTTATAATCCGTTCACGACCATCAGTATCCCCAATAGCGTGAAATCCATCGGATTGAGTGCGTTTTCTGGCTGCACGAATCTGAAGTCCATCATGATTCCACCGAGTGTGCAAAAGTTAGACAACGCTGTTTTCTATAATTGTTATAATCTCCTTGCGCTTTCTGTCCCAGAGGGAATCACTGTGATACCAGAGAATTTCTGTTATGAATGTGCGGCGATGGAAACGATGATTCTGCCCAGCACAACGAAAGAGGTGTGGGCAGAAGCTTTCAATGGTAATCTGAAGGATTTGTATTGCTTTGCAATGACACCCCCTCAAGAGGTTTATGGCAGTTTTCTTCCTTGGATACCTGATGGAAAGGGTTGGTATTACTATGCCACCACGCTCCATGTTCCAGCTGCTGCTTTGCAAAGCTACAAGGATTCGGAGGTGTGGGGAATCTTCCAGGAGATTCTGCCTATGACAGATGAGGAGACTGGTGTGAAAGAAGTAACGGTCAATGAACAACAGCCGATTGTCAACTCCGAAGGCTGGTACACCCTGCAAGGTGTGAAGCTCGACGAGCAGCCCACACAGAAGGGCATCTATCTGTATAACGGAAAGAAGGTTGCCGTTCAATAAAGTGATTTAGAGAACGATTCATGAAAAGTGAGGAAATGACAATCAATTATTTCCTCGCTTTTTTGTTTATTCGCTTGAATTGTTGTACCTTTGCACCGTTTTTGTGCGCGCGTGTGAGCGTGAGCGTCTATTTCAGGTAAAAAGAGAACAATTAAAACATTACGATATGAACATTTCTTACAAATGGTTGAAGGAATATGTTGACTTCGACATGACAGCTGAGGAGGTGGGTAAGGCACTCACCAGCATGGGCTTGGAAGTGGAGGCTGTGGAGGAAGTGCAGAGCATCAAGGGTGGTCTGCAAGGACTCGTGGTGGGTCAGGTGCTGACTTGCGAACCTCACCCCAACAGCGACCACATGCACGTGACAACAGTGGATGAAGGCAACGGTGTGGTGGAGCAGATTGTCTGTGGTGCCCCTAACGTGGCTGCCGGTCAGAAGGTGATTGTGGCTCAACTGGGTTGCAAACTGTATGATGGCGACCAGGAGTTTGTCATCAAGAAGAGCAAGCTGCGTGGCATCGAGTCGAACGGTATGATCTGTGCGGAGGATGAAATTGGTGTGGGCACCAGTCATGACGGCATCATCGTGCTGCCAGAGGATGCAGTGGTGGGCACGCCTGCTGCTGAGTACTATGGTTTGGAGAGTGACTTCGTGATTGAAGTGGATATCACGCCTAACCACTCTGACGCTTGTTCTCACTGGGGTGTGGCACGTGACTTCTACGCCTACCTGAAGCAGAACGGTTTTGAAACTTCGCTGCATCGTCCCAGCGTGGATGACTTCAAGGTGCAGTCGAACGACCTGAAGTTTGACGTGGTGGTGGAAGCAGGTGAGGCTTGTCCTCGTTACTGCGCTGTGTCGGTGAAGAACTGCGAGGTGAAGGAAAGTCCCAAGTGGTTGAAGGACAGATTGACGGCAATTGGTCAGCGTCCTATCAACAACATCGTCGATATCACCAACTACATCATGATGGCGTACGGCCAGCCTTTGCATTGCTTCGATGCCGATATGGTGAAAGGCAACAAGGTGGTGGTGAAGACGATGCCTGACGGTACGCCGTTCGTCACCCTCGATGGTGAGGAACACAAACTGAGCGACCGCGACCTTGCCATCTGCAATGTGGAAGAGCCAATGTGTATCGCTGGTGTGTTTGGCGGAAAGGGTAGTGGTACGTATGAAACCACGAAGAACGTGCTCTTCGAGAGTGCATACTTCCACCCAACTTGGATTCGCAAGAGTGCGCGTCGTCATGGACTCCAGACAGATGCCAGCTTCCGTTTTGAGAGAGGCATCGACCCTGCAGGTCAAATCTACGCCATCAAGCGTGCTGCAATGCTGGCACAGGAATTGGCTGGTGGTGAAATCAGCATGGAGATTGTGGATGTGAAGAACGACACGCTCCCACAGGACGCCATCATCGATGTGGACTACCAGTATGTGGCTGACCTCATCGGTAAGGAACTCCCTGTGGAGACACAGCAGAGCATCCTGAAGAACCTTGGCTTTGAGATTCTGAAGAGCGATGCACAGATGATGCAGGTGAAGGCTCCTGCTTTCCGAGTGGATGTGAAGAAGCCTTGTGATGTGGTGGAGGAAATCCTGCGCATCTATGGCTACAACAATATCGAGATTCCTTCTCAGGTGCGCTCATCGCTCACCACGAAGGGCGAACTCGACAAGAGCAACAAGCTGCAGAACCACGTGGCAGAACAGCTGGTGGGTTGCGGTTTCAATGAGATCCTGAACAACTCGCTGACCAAGGTGTCTTACTATGAGGAAGGCGAGACATACAAGCTGGAGAACTGCGTGAAACTGATGAATCCACTGAGTCAGGACTTGTCTGTGTTGCGTCAGACGCTGCTCTTCGGTGGTCTGGAGTCCATTGCCCGTAATGCGAACCGTCGTATGCCTGACTTGAAGTTCTTCGAGTTTGGTAACTGTTACTATTTTGCTCCTGAGAGAAATCAGGAGAAGGTGGATGAGAACGGGGAAATGTTGAAGGCAAGTGCTGAGTCGTCGAAGAAGATTCTGGCTGCTTACAGCGAAGATTACCACTTGGGTTTGTGGTTGACGGGTAAGCGTGTGAACGGCAACTGGGCACATGCTGACGAGGACTCTTCTGTGTATGAAATGAAGGCCTACGTGCTCAATATCTTCAAGCGTCTGGGTGTGCCATTCGGAGCTCTTGTGTTTGGCGAGGAGAAGAACGACATCTTCTCTTTGGCTACAACCATCACCCAGCGTGGTGGCAAGAAGATAGCAGAGTTCGGTATCGTGACCAAGAAGGTGGCGAAGAAGCTGGATGTGGAAACACCTGTCTATTTCGCCGACATCAACTGGACAAATCTCATGAAACTCATCAAGAAGGTGACCGTCACTTACTACGACCTGTCGAAGTTCCCTGCTGTGAGCCGTGACCTCGCATTGCTCGTGGATGAGGGTGTTGAGTTTGCTCAGATTGAAGCAGCCGCTTATCAGGCAGAGAAGAAGTTGCTCAAGGAAGTGAAACTCTTCGACGTGTACGAGGGCAAAAACTTGGAAGCAGGCAAGAAATCGTATGCAGTGAACTTCACTTTGCAGAGTGAGGAAAAGACCCTCAACGACAAGGCGATTGAAGCCATCATGAGCAAGATTGAACAGAGTATCTGCAAAGCAACTGGTGCAACTGTTCGAGGAAAATAAGAAAACTAAAAACTATAAATTAAAGATAAAATATGGGAAGAGCATTTGAATTCCGTAAAGCGAGAAAATTGAAGAGATGGGGTAACATGGCAAAAACTTTCACACGTCTTGGCAAGCAGATTGCCATCGCTGTGGCTGAAGGTGGTCCTGATCCTGACAACAACGCACACCTTCGTGCTGTCATCGCGACATGCCGTCACGAGAACATGCCTAAGGACAACATCGACCGTGCCATCAAGAACGCCATTGGTAAGGACAAGTCTGCTTGGAAGAGCGTGACTTACGAAGGATATGGTCCTCATGGTGTGGCTGTGTTCGTGGATACGTTGACTGACAACACCACTCGTACGGTGGCTGACGTTCGTTCAGTATTTAACAAGTTCAGTGGTAACATGGGTACGACAGGTTCCCTTTCCTTCCTCTTCGACCACTACAGCCAGTTCACCTTCAAGAAGAAGGATGACATGGATATGGACGAGTTCATCTTGGAAGCCATCGAGTTTGGCGTGAATGATGAATATGATGAGGAGTACGACGAGGAGAAGGATGAGACAACCATCACTATCTATGGTGACCCCAAGTCATTTGCTCAGATCCAGAAGTACCTTGAGGACAACGGTTACGAAATCACAGGTGCAGAGTTCACCTACGTGCCTAATGATCTGAAGGAAGTGACAGACGAACAGCGTGAGACCATTGAGAAGATGGTGGAGCGTCTGGAGGAGTTTGACGATGTGCAGAACGTCTATACGAATATGAAGTAAGCATGAAGACTGTTTACGAAACGACGGGCACATGCTCAAAAGCAATTATACTGGATGTTGATGATGCCACTGGCGTCATCAACTCCATCCAGTTTATTGGTGGATGTGCAGGAAACACTGTGGGCATCTCTCAGTTGGTGCGTGGCATGAAGGCAGAGGATGTCATCCGCAAGTTGGAAGGTATCCGATGTGGCATAAAGCCCACGAGCTGTCCTGACCAATTGGCTACTGCACTCAAACAAGTGATTGCTCAAAAAGTATAACTCACATCATACCTCATACTTCATACCTCATACCCCATACTTCTCACCTCTAAATTATTATATAAATGTACGCGCGTATATTAATTTTATTCTTTGTGATGCTCTTGGCGTTCACCTCTTGTCAGGAACGCAAGGCTGATTTCTTCGAACGTGACGCAAGAGAATATACGGAGAAGAATTGTCCGCAGATGTTGGATGAATACACAACATTGGACAGTGTCGTGTATGTGAAGGAAAAGGATGGGGCTGGTGACTTGGTGCAGTATTATTCGCTCAATCTGAATGAAGCGGCTCGTCAGGAATTGATGAACCAGTTGGGTGAGTTGGCAGAAATGAATTTGACTGCTGTTCGCAATTCCATCGTTTTTGCCAAGCATAAGGAAGAAGGAGTGAGCTTCACCTACATCTACCACGATGCAACGACGGGTGAAAAAATCGTGGAGTATCATTTCACGAAGAAGGACTATCAATAGAAAACTGTGTGCGCACACAGTCAAATTGACCTCTAGCCTTGCTATTTTACGATATTTATTCTTTTTTATCCCTTTTTTCTGCATTTTTGTGACAATTGTTTTGTTTTCTTAATTAAAAATGTTGTAACTTTGCATCGGATTTAGGAGAAAAGCATGAGTCTTACTCCTTGGTCTAAATATAAGTTAAACAAATTAAAGGTAAGGTTAAAGATTATGTTACAGGAAAAAGCAGGAAACATTGCCGGCATTATCTGGAATGCACTTTCAGAGGCTGGTGCTGCACAGTCATTCAAGCAGATTAAGAAAGCTACTAAGCTTGCAGAGAAGGATTTCAACCTCGGTCTTGGCTGGTTGCTCCGCGAGGACAAAGTTAGCGCAGTTGAAACTGGCGACGAGAAGGATCCATACGCTTACAACTTGAAGTAATTCAGTATTGATTCTCTCAGTGTAATAGTTGCTTAAAACTATAGAAAATGCGTTACTCAATTGTTGGGCAACGCATTTTTCTTTTATTTGTTTTGAATTGCCGACAATTTGTCTTACCTTTGCAAAAAGAAACGTTCAAACATCATTTTGTGAATATGAAGAAGAATTTTTACAAATGCGTGAACAAGGTGTGTGCAGTGTTGCTTACTGTGCTGGGCTTTACTGCCCCTATCACATTGGCATCGTGCTACGGCCCTGCACCCGACCGTCGTCTCTCTGTAGAGGAATTGACTGACTCGGTTGATTCGATTAGCGAGGTTGAAGATGGCTCACTGGTGCTGACAGAGGGTTTGCAGGCAGTTGAGGAGGAAGTTGCAGAAGATGAGGAGGAGTGAAGTGATGGACATGAAGAATATAAGGAATTTTTGTATCATAGCACATATCGATCACGGAAAATCGACGTTGGCTGACCGACTCTTGGAAAAGACCAAGACCATTGAGATCACCCAAGGTCAGATGCTTGATGATATGGATCTGGAGCAGGAACGTGGCATCACGATTAAGAGTCACGCCATCCAGATGGAACATGCATATGATGGTGACAAAGAAGAGTTCAAGGGACAGAAGTTCATTTTGAACTTGATTGACACACCTGGACACGTGGATTTTTCATATGAGGTGAGCCGTTCCATTGCCGCGTGTGAGGGAGCGCTGTTGGTGGTGGATGCCACACAGGGTGTGCAGGCACAGACCATCAGTAATCTTTACATGGCAATTGACCATGACCTCGAAATCATCCCTGTCATCAATAAGATTGATATGCCCAATGCGATGCCAGAAGAGGTGGCTGACGAAATCATCGACCTCATCGGTTGCGACTTGGAGGATATCATCTATGCCAGTGGCAAGACGGGCGAAGGAGTGGGGGACATCCTGAATGCTGTGGTGGAGCGTGTGCCCCATCCTGTGGGGGATGAGAATGCCCCTCTGCAAGCATTGATTTTCGACTCAGTCTTTAATTCCTATCGTGGCGTCATCGCATATTTCAAGATTATCAATGGTGTGATGCGTCCAGGTGAGAAGGTGCGTTTCATCAATACAAAGAAAGAATATCTGGCAGAGGAAATTGGTACGCTGAAGATGGATATGGTGCCGAAGAAGGAACTTCGTACAGGTGATGTGGGCTATATCGTAACGGGTATCAAACAGGCGACAGAGGTGAAGGTGGGCGACACCATCACCTCATTGACGAATCCCACCACAGAAGCCATCAAGGGGTTCCAAGAAGTGAAGCAAATGGTCTTTGCTGGTATCTATCCCATTGAGACAGAAGACTATGAGAATCTGCGTACGTCGTTGGAGAAACTGCAGTTGAACGATGCTTCGCTAACTTTCCAACATGAGAGTTCTGCTGCCCTTGGCTTTGGTTTCCGTTGTGGATTCTTGGGATTGCTCCACATGGAGATTGTGCAGGAACGACTTGACCGTGAGTTTGATATGGACGTGATCACGACGGTGCCGAACGTTAGCTATATGGTGTATGACAAGCAGGGTGGCGCACAGGAGGTGCACAATCCGAGTGGTATGCCTGACCCTACGCTGATTGACCATGTGGAAGAGCCGTATATCCGTTCCACTGTCATCACGACGGCTAATTACATAGGTCCTATCATGACGCTTTGTTTGAGTAAGCGTGCTGAGCTGGTGAAGCAGGACTTCATTGCAGGTAATCGTGTGGAGATAGAGTTCTTGATGCCTCTGGGCGAGATTGTGATTGACTTCTACGATAAGTTGAAGAGCGTTTCGCGTGGTTATGCGTCGTTCGACTATCATCCAGCAGGTTTCCGTGAAAGCAAGCTCATCAAACTCGACATCCTTTTGAATGGTGAATCAGTCGATGCACTCTCTACTTTGACTCATGTGGACAATGCCGTCACGTTGGGACGTCGCATGTGTGAACGTCTGAAGGAACTCCTGCCACGTCAGCAGTTCGACATTGCCATTCAGGCAGCCATTGGTGGTAAGATTGTGGCACGTGAGACGGTGAAGCAGGTGCGTAAAGATGTGTTGGCGAAGTGCTATGGTGGTGACGTTTCACGTAAACGCAAACTCCTCGAGAAACAGAAGCGAGGTAAGAAACGCATGAAGCAAATCGGCAATGTAAGTGTGCCCCAGAAAGCCTTCTTGGCAGTGTTAAAGTTGGATGATGATTGACCCCAAATCCCCCTCTAATCGCTAAAATATGCTAAAAAACATCTTTTTCTTCACGAAAACATGCTAAATAGCATAAATAATTTGGCTGTTTCCATCAAAAGCCTTACCTTTGCACCAGTTTTATAGGAAATAAAGGTAAGAATTGTATGAAGAAATTACTGGTATTAGCACTGTTGGTCTTCTCTTTGAGCGCTGTTGCGCAAACAGCTCCGAAGATTGACCTTCAGAAAAAATGGGGGGCAGTCATCAATGCCATCGCGATGGTGGAGAGTCAGGGACAGCCCAACGTTGTATCGAAGAATGGACTCTACGTCGGTTATCTTCAGATTTCCGAGATTCTCGTGCGCGAGTGCAATCGTATCGTTGGATACAAGAAGTACACTTACGCTGACCGTTATGACAAGCAGAAGAGCATAGATATGTTCATCGACTATCAGGAGCACTACAACCCTGACGGAAACATGGAACGTGCTATCCGCCTTTGGAACTCTGGCGACCTCAAGTGCATGACACGCAAGGCTCGCACCGAAGGTTACTACCAGCGTGTGATGAAGAAGTACACCGCTACAGCTTCTCTGCAATAACACTTTGAAAAGATTGAATTCTTTCATATGAAAACGCCCAAGAGAGTGACTTCGGTTCTTTCTTGGGCGTTTTTTTGATAAAAGATTCTTTTATCTCCAAAAATAGTCGTACTTTTGTAGCCACTAAATAATTATGTATTGTCATGAAAGTGAAAGATTCTTGGAAAGAGAAGGGCTATGTGGATGAGCCTATTCCTGAAGGTATTGATTTGAATGCGGAAATTCGCAAGATGTGTGAGGAGAAGAATGCAGTGATTCTGGCGCATTACTACACAGATGGGGCTGTGCAGGACATTGCTGATTTCGTGGGTGATTCTTTGGCATTGGCACAGTGGTCGGCAAAGACGGATGCGGACATCATTGTGATGTGTGGCGTTCACTTCATGGGTGAGACGAACAAGATTCTGTGTCCCGACAAGAAAGTGCTGGTGCTTGACCTGAATGCTGGCTGTTCGTTGGCTGACAGCTGCAAGGCTGAGGACTTGAAAGCTTTTATAGAGGAACATCCTGGTTATAAGGTGGTGAGCTATGTGAATACAACGGCAGCCGTCAAAGCGCTGACGGATGTGGTGGTCACTTCCAGCAATGCGAAACTGGTCATTGACTCTTTCCCTCAGGATGAGAAGCTAATCTTTGGTCCAGACAAGAATCTGGGCAATTATATTAACTCTGTGACAGGACGCGAGATGCTCTTGTGGAATGGTGGTTGTCATGTGCATGGGCAGTTCTCTTTGGAGAAGATTTTGGCCATCAAGGCTGAACATCCGAATGCCAAGATTCTGGTGCACCCCGAGTGTCCTGCTCCCATTCAGAAGGTGGCGGATGTCATTGGTTCGACAGCAGGTCTGCTGAATTTTGCCATCAAAGACGAAGCGACTGAGTTTATTGTGGCGACGGAAAGCGGTATCTTGCACGAGATGAAGAAGGCTTGCCCAGACAAGCTTTTCATTCCTGCACCTCCAGAGGCAACAGAGACTATTGGCTGCTCTTGCAACGAATGTGAGTTCATGAAACTCAACACGCTGAAGAAGCTTTACAACACTTTGAAGTACGAGTGGCCCACCATTGAGGTGGATGCTGACATTGCGGAAAAGGCAGTGAAGCCCATCGACAAGATGCTGGAGATTAGTAAGAACATGAAGTCAGCGATGGCAAGCAAATGAGTAAGTCTGTCGCAGCATTGGTCTCTGGTGGTGTTGATTCTGCTGTTTCAGTTCATTTACTGAAAGAGCAGGGGATTGACCCACATCTGTTCTACATCAAGATCGGTCCTGACAAGGATACGGAATGGAACTGCACCTCGGAAGAGGATGTGGAGATTTGTCAGTGGCTGGCACGAAAGTATGGCTTGAAGTTGGATGTGATAGACTTGCACAAGGAGTATTGGGACAAGGTGGTAGGCTATACGATGGACAAAGCTCGTATCGGTTTGACACCCAATCCTGATGTGATGTGTAACAAACTTATCAAGTTCGGCTGCTTCGAGGAGGTGGCAGGCAAGGATTTTGACTATACAGCGACAGGACATTATGCCACAACGACCAGCATTGATGACAAGGTGTGGTTATCGACTTCTCCTGATCCAGTGAAAGACCAGACGGATTTTTTGTGCCAGATTGATTCGCTTCAGGTCAGCAAACTAATGTTTCCCATCGGACATCTTTGGAAGCATCAGGTGCGAGAGATTGCAGAACAGGCGCACTTGCTGAATGCAGAAAGAAAGGACAGTCAAGGCATCTGTTTCTTGGGCAATATTGACTTTCGCGATTATATCAAGGCGCATCTGGGTGAGAATCCAGGTGATGTACGTGAGATAGAGACGGGACATAAGATAGGAGAACACAAAGGTTTGTGGTTCTACACCATTGGACAGCGCAAGGGCTTGGGTTTCGGTGGTGGTCCTTGGTTTGTGGTGAAGAAGAACATCAAGCGCAACATCCTCTTCGTGTCGCATGGCTACGACCCCGAGAAGGTGTACAAAGATCATGTCACGATGAACGATTTTCATTTCATCAGTGGAAATCCTTTTGAAGAAGGGTGGGGTGATGCACAGAAAGGGATGCGTGTGACGTTTAAGATTCGTCACACCCCAGAGTACTTGGGAGGCGTTCTGTCCCAGAAAGAAGATGGCCGTTGGTTCTTACAAGCAGACGAGAAGATTCATGGTGTTGCTCCTGGACAGTTCTGCGTGGTGTATGATCAGGAACATCATCTTTGTTTTGGTAGTGGAGAGATTGATTGAACACTAAATAAAAAGCCAACCTGGTTCTGCACTCAGGTTGGCTTTTTTCTTTGTCAAGAATTTGTTTGTTATTTCTTCTCCTTCAAGAGGTCGCGGATTTCACCGAGGAGAATCTCTTCCTTCGTTGGTTCTGGTTCTGGAGCGGCTGCTGCCTCTTCAGCTTCCTTCTTCTTGCGGAGTGAAGACAATTTAGCGATACCCTTGATCAGGAGGAACAAGCAGATTGCAATGATGAAGAAGTCAAGAACATTCTGGATGAATGCGCCGTAGTTCCAAGTCACAGCTTCCACAGCTTCTGTAACCACTTCGCCAGCCTCGTTCACCACTTCTGGCACACCAGGCTTGAGTTCAATCTTCAGGTCGCTTACGTTGACGCCCCATGCAGCAGCCACGAGTGGCATGATGAGGTCGCCCACGATTGAAGATACGATTTTACCAAACGCACCGCCGATGATGACACCGACAGCCATGTCCATCACGTTGCCCTTGAAGGCAAACTCTTTGAAATCTTCGATAAATTTTGCCATAATGTTTGTTATTTTATAATAAAATGTAAATAGTTATCGTTATTATGTCAGACGCTGCGCCTGAAACTCGGGGGCAAAGGTACAAATAATATGCGAAAAAAAGCAAGAATATGAAGAATAAATTGTATTTGATTCTCTCAATGGGCTTGTTGTTGCTGCTGGCAGCCTGTTCCACAGCACATCATTGCAATTGTGGATAACAAAAAAAGGGGAAACCGTTTGGCTTCCCCTTTTGATTTATGGTTGAGTGTCTCTTATTTGAGCTCAGCGAGGTACTTGATAGTACGAACCATCTGAGAAGTGTAAGAGTTCTCGTTGTCATACCATGCAACAACCTGTACGAGAGAGTTGCCGTCACCCATCTTAGAAACCATAGTCTGGTTAGCGTCGAAGAGTGAACCGAACTTCATACCGATGATGTCGCTAGAAACGAGCTTCTCCTCAGTGTAGCCGAATGACTCGTTAGTTGCAGCCTTCATAGCAGCGTTGATACCTTCAACAG
>JAGAAZ010000099.1 GCA_017614895.1 Bacteroidaceae bacterium
AGTCTGATTGGCAATGCCACAACGGACGCTGAAGGAAACTATGCTTTCAAGATGCCGTTCATGGATGGGGAGTGGAAAATGAACATTTACACCACAAGGGACATGAAGAGGGGCGAGAAGAAGAAAACGTACCTTGTGGGCATTGATAGGCAGTTCTCTCCCACACCCAGATACATCACTCCGACAGAGGCAGAAATCCTGCATCCGCTCAAGCCGAATGCCTTCGTGAAGAAGCTCATCCAAGACTCGGAGTGGGAAGAGGAAGATGAGTTTGTTCCTATCACCAAGAAAGATCATGTGTTGCAGAATGTAACGGTGAAGGCCAAGAAGAAGCGCTACTTCACCAATGACAACTGGAGGTATAAGGACGAGTCGTATGGTCGTCGGAATGCCACCCTCTTCTACAATGCCGACCAAGAACGAAACGATGCGCTCGACAGAGGGGAACCAGTGCCATATCTCTTTAGTTTCCTGAAAGAAAAGAACTCACTCTTTGAATATAATGAAAAAAACTGGACAGAACGCCCCCGATACGATGGACATAGCATTCATTGGATTATTGACAATGGGGAACGTCCCTTATTGGAAGTTGATCCCGAAAAAGTCTGGCTGGATGAGGTGAAATCCATCTATATTTGTCCTTATGATTCTTCTACAGATATCTATCTCTATATGCATACGTTATTCTCGGCAGAAAGCAATAAGGGGCTCCGTCGCACCTATTTCCAAGGCTTCAACAAAGCATCCACTTTCGAGATGAATGACTATTCAGTGCTTCCCCCTATGGCGGACTTCCGACGCACCATCTGGTGGCAACCCGATATCACCACAGATGAACAGGGAAAAGCAAAAGTGGAGTTCTTTAATAATTCGACTTGCGAGGAAATGTACATCAGCGTGGAGGGAATGACAGAAGATGGGAAGGTGTTGGTGAATGAGTGAAGAGAAATAATTAAGGAAAAATTTGGAGGAGATGAAAAAAGGTACTATCTTTGCAGCGTTAAATCATTATTACAATAAAGATGGAGCCAAAGATTGGAGATAAAATGAAGGTTAGTCCTCAGTTGACAGCACAGCCAGATTGGATTGACGGAGAAGTGATTGATGTAGAGCACAATCCGTTTATGGGACTTGTCATTTCTATTAAGGATAAGCTCGGAAGGATATTCTTCGGGCAGAGTCGTTTTTTTATCGCATTATAACCTTCCATGTTTGCTATCGCCTTCGATATGGACATTAAGGAACTCCGTAGTACCTATGGAGAAACTTACAATAATGCCTATTACGAAATAAAGATAATTCTTCGTAAGTATAATTTCTTCAACACACAGGGTAGTGTGTATCTTACCGACAAAGATGATATGACCAATTTGTTTTCTGCCATATATGCGTTGAAGAAAATTGATTGGTTCAGGTCATCCGTTCGTGACATACGAGCCTTTAAGGTTGAGAACTGGTCTGACTTCACGGAGATAGTGAAAAGAGATGATTAGTCCATATGACTACCGCCTCCTTACCATCAATTCATGGTTTGGAGGCGTTTTTTTATTCCTTTCTCACCATTTATACTACCACTTCATGAAAAACACATAACTGCGCTCCCGAAATGTTAAAAATGCGGCTTTGATGAAAAAAAATTACTCTTCAGATTATACATTTTGTGGGAAAGGGGTAATAAGGGAGTAGAGAGGATGGAGGGACATTTGAAAAAATATGTTACATAAACTTTCAAATTTGAAACATGATGAAGGTGAGGGAAGGTTGTTCGCTGAAGGATGAAGATGAAAAGGCATTTTCTTGCAAGTATTTGGGAAAGAGTGATTTACGTGATTTATGTAAAATTTTTGTAAATTTTTCTGAGGCTCTGTCTGAAAATGTAAATTTTTTGTAAATTCATTTTCTTGGTGTTTTGAGGGTGAAAAGCGTACCTTTGCATCGTATTCAAAACAGTATTCACTTCAAAAAATAAAACAATGAAACGATTCAATCTTTTTCTGATGGCATTGACCGCCATCCTCTTCATGCCTACCATCAGTAATCGGAGCCACGCGGAAAGCCTCATTGGTGCTCAGAAAAAGTCGAAAAAGGTGCTCAAGCAATCGAAAAAGAGCATTACGTTCGTCGTGGACGAAGATCTGCCTGCACCCAAGCAGACCTTCACGATGATGACATCCAATCAACTTTCCAGTCACATTATTGACAAGAAGAATATTCCAGTCGCCAGCCACAATGTGGTGAAGACCAGTTTCGACGGGGAAGAACTGTGCTATCTGGGCGAGGACAACTTCTATAAATGTATCGTGCAGGCGTTTGCCGACCACCGTTCCCTGGTGCTGTCGCCCGATATGGTGTGGCTCGCCATTGGTCAGGGTTTCTCACGTTATGTGAATGCCCATTCCGAGGAGCTGCGCGACAAACTGGTGTATCATCAGGGCAAGATGGTCTTGGAGGTGAACAATCACAACGACGTTCTCAACCCCGGCAAGGGCAATTGGACACAGTTGCTCAACGACTTCTCAGCCCTGATTGCTGAAAACACGAAGGGGGAGGTGGCAGACATGATGACAGCCAACTTCTCCACCACGAGCATAGATGAACGCATCGCCTCGCAGATCACGCTGATGGAAACCGTCAAGACGTATTTCGACTTCTGGAACACCCAATTGATATGTGGCATTCCCACCATCACGCTCGAAGGCACACCCGAAGACTGGCAGAAGGTGCGCGAGAAGGCACGTGGCTTGTCGAAGTATGGTCTTGAGAAATGGGCGGACGAGTTGGATCCCATCCTTGCCGAATTTGTCAAGGCATCAGAGGGAAACCCCAATCAAGCCTTCTGGAGGGATATGGTGATGAAATACCGCGTGGATGAATTCACTTCCAAGAGATGGTGTGGTGGATACATTCCCACCGAAACCACCCATCTGGACGGTTGGTTCCTGAAGCTCTTCCCTCATGAAAATGGAACGACGTATGACGACATACTCTACACGGAAAGCATGCCTTCGGAGATGGCGCGCGGCTACTTCACACAAGAATACATTGACCCCACAGGTGCGTCAGTGAAGCAAATCCCTGTGCAGCTTTGGGCAGGATTTGTGGGTGTGCAGGTCGATGAGAAGACAGGCACCCTCACCCCCAAAATTGGCTGGTTTGCCCGCACTGGTGACGATGAGCAACACAAACTCTCAGAACTGGAGGTGCTGAACAGACACGGGAGACTCTCCTACACTTTTCTTCATGACACAGACACCGTGCCAGGCATCCTCGCCAAGATGACGAGCATCAACACATTGACGCTCCGTTTCAACGGCTACCCAGTCAACATCCCTGCATGGATGGACAACATGAACATCGGCAAACTCGAAATCGTTGGCCGGCTCTCCGATGCGGAAGAAGCCCAACTGCACCAGCGATTCCCTGAAGCCGAGATCAGCAATACTAAGAAGTGGCTCGATTCCATCAAGGAGACATCCGGTCCCATCAAAGTCATTGACGAAGACCTTGAAGGCATCATTGCTTATGACCCATACGACATCCGACAAGTGCTGGAATGAAAAAAAATTCTTGTATATATTGTATCACTAAAAGGTTTACACATGATGAAAAGATTAGCAACACTCTTTATCGTTTTGTTGCCCACCCTCGGCATTGGGGCACAGACAAAGGTGCCATACACAGAGCGTCTGGACAGTATCGTGACGTATGGTGTCTGGACGGAGCGAAAAATTGAGTTCGCCTATAACGTGAAGGGGCAAACGGAACAAATCCTTTATTACAAGAGGAATGAGGACGGGTGGTCCTTGACCAACAAACGTGAGTATTTCTATGACGAACAAGGACGTGACACCCTGCGGGCCGTCTTCGATCGAAAAGATGGGGAGTGGGTACTTTTGCAAAAGCGTCACAACACCTATGGCAGTCATGGGGAAAAGCTGCAAACAAGGGTTATGCAGTATGCAAGGGGGCAGATGGTGACACAACTCAGATGCGATTACACCTATAACCAAGAAGGGAAACAGCTCTCTGCATCCAGGTATGGGAGGAGGCAAGATAAGCCTGAAGAATGGACCAAAACTGAGATCATACAGAATGAATACGATGCCAAGGGGAATCAAGTCAAGGAGGCGTATGAATACCTGAACACCCAGTTGCCCGAAAGAGGTGTTGCCATCATGCGTTATGATGAGGAAGGAAGATTGACGACGCGGATTGATTCTATCTATAATACGCTTCTGGATGGGAGAGAATGGCAAAGACAAGATTTCTCGTACCATGATGGGAAGCTGAGCATGATGAAAGAAACGCTGATGACCATTGACCATGATGTGGTGTATCAGTCCATGTACGAGTCCTTGTTCGACCCTCATGAGAACCTCTTGCAGACAAGGCGTTACAAGCAAGTCGACGGAGCATGGCGGAACATCTATTCCATCTCCTACTTTTATAATCTGAATGTTGAGGGTTCATCCATCATGGGATATGAATTTGTTTCTGACATCCTGGGATATCTTAGTCCTGAAACCCTGGATTTAAATTTAAAGGAGAAGAGCAAATACCATCATAAACTCATCATGGTGTCCGACATCCAATGTATGGATGAGGATGTGGAGGATGACGAGAATAATGGAAAAAGCAGAACACGTTTATACTATTCGCCTTTATAAAATGTATTTAACAACCTAAAAAAACATAACAATGAAACAAATAATTCTTTTCTTGATGGCATTATGCCTGAATGTGCTGGCAATGCAGGCACAAGATTGCCTTGAACCAATTTCGAAGACAAGAAGTAAAACGCTGATCCTGTCATTCTACGACCAAGAGCTTCAACGGCTGCTAAATCCCAACAATGCGGATTGGGGCGTGCTTCGCTTACCATCCCTCATGACGGAATCTTCCCTCACATATGATGAGAAGGCTCATGCGCTCATCTACACGAAGATAGACGGGATACTATGGGGAGCCGTGCTAAACGCAACGACTGAAGAGGTGGATACAATCATCAATGTGGAGGGATTTGGTTCCACCCATTTCTCAAGGTACATTGATCTCACAGAAGTCAGAGATTATCATGCGCCAGGCACACAGACCTGGAGCCTTCCCATTTCCAAGAAAATGATCAAGACGCTCAGACAACTCTGGAGCATTGCCATCGATGGAGCCCAGAAAAATAACATGATGGTGTTAGACGGATGCTCTCGAATCTTCTTTGTGGGCGAGAAACGTGCCAAGTCACACTATTTCACGAAAGAGTGGCCCAAGATTTCACGACTTGTACAGTTGGTGGACGATATGATGAAGGCCGTTCAGGAGGGCGATGCCGCTCAACTCGCCCCTCTCGAAACCGAAGCGGCAGAACTCTATCAACTGTTTGTGAAAGACACAACGGTGAAAAAATAGAACAAGTAGGCATCAATCTCCTCCCGTCCACGAATAAAAATCTGATTATCCGTACTCAATTCTTCGTTCAGCAGTGCTGAATATATATTCAACAGTGCTGAACGTATATTCAACAGTGCAGAATATATATTCAGCACTGCTGAACAAAGAATCATCAAGGGAGAGAGGAAGAATTGTCTATAGAGAAAGGAAGAATTATCTATAGCGAAAGAAAAAATTATCTATAGTTCCCCCACATCAACGAGACCATTCATCACCACATAAAGGATGATGTCGGCAAGGGAGCGTGCGTGGAGTTTTTCCATGATGTTCTTGCGATGGGTGATGACGGTGGTCAGGCTGATGTGGAGCAAATCGGCAATCTCTTTGTTGATGTGACCTTTGGCAAGGAGAATCGCCACCTCTATCTCACGAGCAGAGAGTGCTACAGTAGTCGAGAAGGATTGGATAGACGAGGTGGGTACATGAGCATTAGGATGCCCCTGACGATGGATGGACAGGAGAGCCTTGATCAAAGCCTTTTCTGTCTGGCGGACATTGAGTGTAGGCACACCAGAGATTTGAAGATCACCATTCACGAGCACGATGGTCCGTCTGGCCTTCTCTCGGAAATAGGCCGCATGTTCGAAGTAGAGGCGTGAGGAAACGAAATAGTGAATGAACTGCCCCTGATCGATCTGCTGGAGCTCGTCGAAAGAAATGAAGATGTGCACCTCAGCCACAGGCATGAGGTCAGAAATAATAGACTGCAAGCCCAAGGAGGCAAGGATGTTGGATTCGACAATGGCTATGTTGAAATGCGGCATAAGAATTGAATTTCCGTACAAAGGTACGAAAATTTGGAGAATTGAAAAATTGGAGAATTGAAAAATTGAAATAAGGGATGAAAAACAGGTCATATCATCACTTCAATCCTTGAATCCTTCAATTCTTCAATCCTTTTTTCTTACCTTTGCAGCATGTTTACAACGATACTTCTTGATTGGTTTGCCCTTCACAAACGGGATTTGCCCTGGCGACATACGAAAGACCCGTATGCCATCTGGCTGAGTGAGGTCATTCTTCAGCAGACAAGAATACAGCAGGGGATAGACTATTGGTGGCGCTTCATCAGGAGGTGGCCCAAGGTGGAGGACTTAGCCCATACAACAGAGGATGAAGTGCTGAAGGAGTGGCAAGGGTTAGGCTATTACAGCAGAGCTCGCAATCTGCATGTGGCTGCCCAGCAGATTGTGGAGATGGGGCATTTCCCAGACACGCTGGCAGACATCAAAAGGCTGAAGGGTGTGGGCGACTATACTGCTGCTGCCATCGGCTCTATCGCTTTCGGATTACCTGTGGCTGTGGTCGATGGCAATGTCTATAGGGTGCTGGCAAGGCACTATGGCATTGATACACCCATCAACACCACGAGGGGGAAGCACCTGTTCACAGAACTGGCTCAGTCGTTGCTCCCCAACGACAAACCTGCCGAATTCAATCAGGCGATGATGGACTTTGGTGCCACTCAATGTACCCCGACTTCGCCAAAGTGTGAGGAATGCCCTTTGCAGGAAACCTGTGAAGCGCTACACATGGGACGCATCAACGACCTGCCTGTGAAGGAGAGGAAACTGACCATCCAGACACGACACCTTACCTATATATATATAAGATGTAAGGGAAAGACCGCCATCAGAAAGCGACCAGCAGGGGACATCTGGCAAGGGCTTTGGGAACCTTATGCCCCCCAATCCCCAAAGGGGGAGGCTATTCAGGGAGCTGTGCTTATTGCCAAAGATGTAAAACATGTTTTGACACATCGCATTCTGTTGGCAGACTTTTATCTGCTGGAAACAGAAACCTCCCCCGCCCTTCCTGATGAATACATTTGGGTGGAGGAGGAAAACTTAAATCAGTATGCAGTACCAAGACTGATAGAGATCTTGTTCGAGAAACTTGCTTACTTCACATAAACCTTCTTGCCATCGATGATGTAGATGCCATCCGATGGATTCTCTACAGGCACACCGTTGAGGTCGTAGGTTCCTGACTTCGACTCATCTTCGTCTTCAACAGATGCAATGCAATCAGGTTCCTCAAACTTCAGCTGAACATGCACGAAGTAACGATAACCTTCATTTTGGAAGAGGACATCCGTCTTGTAGTAGATTCCGTCTGCAGGAAGCACCATTCCATCTATATCAGTATCAGCTGTTGCGTAAATTCTGCAACCCACAACCTCATCCATCTCAAACAACAACTTGAAATTGCTATATTCAGCATCAGCAGGAAGAGCATTGCCTCGTGCATCAAACATGATCTCATCATTGATGCTGTACTGACCAAGTGGTGCATACTGACCTTCAGCAGTGCGAGGCATCACAGAACCATTCTCCTCGAAGGTAGAGAGCATCAGACCTATCATCTTCAGCACCTTCTCCCCATCAAATTCCTGAACACCCGTTCCGTCTGCATCCATCGCAATCGTGACAGTCATATCACCCATATCCTGGTAGCTGATAATCTTATCAACAAACTCCACATTGGCAGTTACCCTGATGTATGCACCTGTGAACTCATTCACCAGATAGATGGAGTGCTGCAGCTGATCACCAACCTTCACGTCAGCCTCCGGATTGTCATCATGCTTCGAAGGATTCTTGAACATCTGAATGTGGTCACGCTCGAAAATCATGCCGACCTTCGCAGAGCCCCATCCAGTCACCACACCTTCAGGCGTGAACCAGAAGCCTGGATAAGGAGTGCAGGTGTAACCCTTTGTCCATTCACCCTCAGAGAGAGCATAAACAGCGATGTCTTCTGTACCCAGTTTCTCCATCACAGCTGCCATATCGAGGGCATCACTATAGTTCTGCGTCAAATCCCAGCTTCCATCCACGAGACCCTGGAAGTTGAACGTGTAGCTGTCCACCTCTTGATACTCTTCTGGATCAGCCTTGATGAGATCTTCCACATTGAGATTAACAATCACCTCATAGTACTTATCTTCGTTGCAGAGCCAAAGTGTAGCAGAAAGCTTGTCGCCAGGAACCAACACGTTCGGCATCTGACCAATGGTGAAGGAACCACGATTGTTGGCTGCTGAGTATTCCACATAGAAGCTGACAGCTGATGGATCTGAGGTGATAACATTACCTGTTTCATCAATCCAGAAGCCATAGACACCATTCTCCACGCTGGTGGTGGTCGTCGTGTACTTGCTTGTCACAGTTCCATCTGGCAACTTACACTTCAGCACAAAGTTGCCGGCTGGGCATCCGAGCAGCTGAGACACCTCATCAATATTCTGAATCCAATGTTCGAGGCCGCTCCAGTCAGAACGAGGCTCCTGCACCCAAGTCATCACAGCAGTTTCGCCCACCTTCTGCATATCCTCAATATTGTATTCCTTAGGTTTCTCCACATTGAAATGGAAATCCACCTCCAAGGCCTTGTCGCCATAGATGAAATAGAACTTCGTCTGGAAGTGCTCACCACCTGAGAACTTGTTGATCATCTGACCTGCCCATCCATAGAACTCGTTGGTCTCAGTATCAAAACCTACATACTCCACGAAGAAGTCGCTGGATCCGTAAACACCCACATAGCAGTCTTCCGTTGTCACAAGGTCTCCCGTTGCTTCGTCTTCGATGGTTGAATGAACAAACCAATATCCTGGAGCATTAGCTGTATAAGTATCTGTAGGCTGTGTCTCTTCTGCTACTGCCTCTGCATTAGAATCCCAAACCTGACCATGCAGCATCTTTCTGATGACCTGCTGGAACGTAGCTGGTTCTACACCTGTTGCATCCAAAAGGGCTGTTGCATCGGCTGTCCAGAAAGGATTCTCACCCCAATCCTTCATGATGGGCTGTGTCACCTCTACTGTCACCTTGTCAACAATAGTCAACTTGGCAATCTCGGTCACAGGCTCAGGCATATCTATTTCCTCTTCTTCCACCACAGTCAAGGAGAATTCCACCTTGATGGCTTTCTCACCATAGACAAAATAGAAGTCGGTGTTAAACTGATCACCCACTTGGAACTTCTCGATCATCTGACCAGCGCCACCCTTGAACTGATGTGTTTCTGCATCATAAACGATTTCCTCAATGAAGAAGTCTGGATAAGCGCCCCAATCACTCTTGATACAGAAACCATTGTCGTCAGAAGCGCGCTTGAACCAATAGCCACCACCATTAGCAGTATAATCTCCATCCTTATCGCCAATGAACAGCATATTGTTGGAGGCATCTTCCCTCACAGCCAACAACTTCCAAGCATTCGCTGCTATGACACCTTCGTCGGCACCTTCGTCAAGCAAAGGCTGAATATCCACTGCCCACTGCGGATTTCTGGAGCCGTCCCAGCCTTTCATCACAGGTTGTTCCAGTTCCAACGTCACCACATCGACGATATCCAAAGCTGCAATGTTCTTAACAGCTACAGGTAGAGGAGCAACGGGCTCTGGTTCTGCAATCGTAATGCTGCTCTTTAGCACAGCACTCTTCTCGTTCGCTGTCAACGTAATCGTTGCTGTGTATGTGCCTGGAACAGTATTATCAGCTGTGTTCTGCAACAGATGAATAATAATGTTGCTGTCATCAAAGTCAAAATGATTGGCAATGACCACCCCTGCTGCATTCCAACCTGCTACAGTCTTTCCTGCAGCATCCATCCAGAAGCAACCATAGCTGTAACCTTCCACATCACCACGTGTATAATACGAAGTGGGAGCAGAAGTGGGATTACCATCTTGATCTGGAGCTGTAATGACCACCGTTTGTGCATCGAGTGCAGCAACCAAAGCAGCAGCATCGTCAAAGCCCAATGCCGTTGCTACGCCATCCATTCCATAATAAACATCAGAGTTTGACCAAGGAGCACTTTCTGCCTCCACGGAACCAGAGAACTCTGTTTGTGCCCTCATACCAAGAGCACCTGCGATGAGAACCATCGCCAATAGTAAAGTTTTTTTCATCATAGAGTTTTTAAGTTAGTAAATCTGTATTGTTTCTTTCACGTTTCTCTCGTTGGTAAATATGTTGAGGTTTGGTATTCTTTTGCAAAGTTATCTCTTTTTTCCTAATAAAGCTTGCTATTATTAAACATTTCCTTTCAATGATGAAACACTTTCTTCCAATGATGAAACAAAAGCACTACATTTTTATGATACCATCGTACAAAATGAACTTTTTTCGGCATTTACGTCTCGTCAAGGAAAAATAACAAATCATCACAAATGGGGATTGTAGAATCAGGCAAAAGTCCGTAACTTTGCAGCGGAATTCTATAGGAACATTTTAATAAGGCCAAAAACAATGAAAGCAATTACATTTTTAGCATTGATGCTGGTCGCATTGGTTGGAATGACCTCATGCAGCAGCGACGACAAGGAAAGCTTCCGCGAGTGGACCTACACAGGCAACAACACTTTAACGATTGACAAGGAATATGACCCTGTCGAAATCACCTGCAAAGTTACACAAAGAGAAAATGGCACTCTCGAAGTGGAGATGCCAGAATATCAGCTCAACGGCACTACGATTGGCAATCTCACCATTGGTGCTGTCACCATCAAGAACATCATGTATAATACTGAGACGGGGTCTTACTATCGTATGTTTGGCAAGGATGGTCTGACGATGCACTTCAAGGCTGAAGGTGGTCATGGAGCTATGGACAATGACTACGCTTTCACAGAAGACAGCTATATCGACGTGAAACAGTCCACGAATGGTGTCATCATCCTCCTCAACTACTCCTTCGGCAAAATGCCAATGAGAATCATCTCAAGATTCGAAGTGGCTGTCGCTAAAGACGAAGAATGAGAAGCAAACTCCTGACGTTCACCCAATTCACTTTACTCCTTTCCTCTCTATCAGCCTGTCACGGCATCCTCGATGAACTCTACGACAAACCATCGGATGATGTGGTCCTGAAAGAGGGGCAACTGTATGTGGACGCATCCAGCTGGACAGATTGGTACTATCTCGATCTGACGGATGTGAAAAAGGGATTTGTCAGGAAAGAAATTCCAACGGAAGCTGCTGATGCCCAACATTATGCGAGTCCTCCCCCTTCGGAGGCTGGGGGACTTTATACCTACTGGTATGATGTCTTTAATGAAGGGCTCTCCAAACACGAGTTTCGTAGTTTCACTTCCACAAAGACACAAGCAGATCCAGAATCTTGGCACATCGCTGTGCATCGCAACAACGTAAGGACGAATGGTGGAGCTGTGTATGAGACATCCTACACCTCAATGGATGACCTACCAGAAAGCAGCAAAGCATTTGCCGATGCCACTTTCACGGAGGACGAATGGAATGAACTGGACGTATGGACGGTTCAGACTCAGATGTTGCAAGGGCTCATCGGCAATCAAGGCATCCCAATCAACCCTGTGCTGTCCTCGTGGCTCAAGGTGTCACTTCCCCCTATTCCGCCCACCTTCACCCTCAACAACCACGTGTTTATCGTTCGTTTCGAGGATGGTACTTATGCAGCATTCCAATTAGAGAATTATCAGAGTCCATCAGGCACCAAATGCTGTCTGACCATCAATTATAAGTATCCGTATTGAGGCAAGAGGTATGAGGTGAGAGGTATGAGGTATAGCATGCTTTACATATTATTAATGGGAATAGTATCTGTCTGTCACGCACAAACAGGCGATTCCACGTTCTACCTCAACGATGTGGTGGTGACGGGTACACGTACACTCAAGTTGCTGAAGGATACGCCTATCCAAACTCGCCTCATCACGAGTGCTGACATTGAGAAGGCTGATGCCACAAATGTGGAAGACCTCTTGCAACAGGAGATGCCTGGCGTGGAGTTTTCCTATGCTATGAATCAACAGAAACATTTGAACTTCAGCGGATTTGGCGGTCAGAGCATTCTCTTCCTTGTAGATGGGGAACGTTTGGCTGGCGAGACGCTGGACGATGTGGATTTCACCCGTCTGAATATGGCGAACGTGGCGCGTATCGAAATAGTAAAGGGAGCTGCTTCCGCCCTCTATGGAAGCAATGCTGGGGGTGGTGTCATCAACCTCATCACAAAGGAACAGTCGGAGCCTTGGACTCTCAACTTGAATGGGAGATTGGCACGCCACAACGAACGGCGCTTCGGAGGAACTTATGGAGTGAAAGGACTTTGGTTGCAAAACAGGTTGTCAGTAGATCATACTTCAACAGACAACTTTCACGTATCTAATGCCGCCAACCCAGCCACACAAGTGGTCAGCACCATCTATGGTGACCGCACTTGGAACATTAAGGACAGGCTCGTCTTCACCCCCACTGAAGGAGTGAAACTCATCGGACGTACAGGCTTTTTCTATCGAGAGATGGTTCGGACGGCAGACACCCCAGAACGGTATCGGGACTTCAATGCAGGGTTGAGAGGCATCTGGGACATCAACGAAAGTGACAACCTCGAAGTGGCATACACTTTCGACCAATACGATAAATCCGACTATTACAAGATTTCCCATTGGGACGTGCGCGACTACAGCAACGTACAGAACACCTTCAGGAGCGTGTTCAACCATTATTGGAATACAGGTAGTATCCTGACTGCAGGAGCCGATTTCATGCACGATTATCTGGTCCATATGAACCTGAAGGGGCACACAGAAAGCCAGAACTCTTTCGATGCCTTCGTGCAATACGACTGGCTCATCAACACCCAGTGGGAACTGGTAAGTGCCTTGCGCTATGACTACTTCTCCGACCACAAGGACTCACAGGTGACACCCAAACTCTCGGCACGTTACAAACTTCTTGACAACCTCAATCTTCGCTTCGGTTATGGAATGGGCTTCCGTGCTCCTTCGCTGAAGGAGAGATACTACAACTTCGATATGGCAGGCATCTGGATTGTAAATGGCAACCCCGACCTGAAATCGGAACTCAGCCACAACTTTAACGTCTCAGCAGATTACATCAAGAGGCACTATAATTTCACTCTCTCTGCCTATTACAACAATGTACACAACAAAATCGCCACAGGCATTCCTCACCTCACACCTCTCACTTCATCCCTCTTACCTCTCACTTCAGACCTCTACCTCGACTACGTGAACCTTGACAACTACTCCGTCTATGGTGGCGACATGACCGTTCAGGCACGTTGGGACAACGGTATCAGTGCCCGACTCTCCTATGCCTACACCAACGAACGACTGCCGAAGGACAAAGATGGCAACACCGTCAACAACCAGTATATTCCTGCCCGTCATCACTCACTCACAGCCCGCATCGACTGGGACCACCAGTTCACCCGTCACTACGGTCTCCTCCTTTCCCTTAACGGACGCGCCCTCTCCGAGGTAAAGAACGTTGAATACATCAATTATTACGACATATCCGAAGGCACCACCACTGTGAAATACCCAGCCTACACCCTCTGGAAACTCTCCGCCACCCAACGTATCGGTCATGCCTTCAAACTCACCCTCGCTGCCGACAACCTCCTCAACTATAAACCTAAATACCACTACTTCAACAGTCCCATGACCGACGGCATCAACCTAATGCTCGGCTTGTCAGTCGATATTGACAAATTGCTTTAAGCAATCACATATTTGGTTCTTCTCCTACTTATTTGTACCGTTAGCTACGCTGAAAGTACTTTCGTTCGACAATAAAAGTAAAAACTTCGGCTTTTCCTTTGTATTGTGCTCACTTATTCGTACCTTTGCATGTTTTTGTGCCTCAACGGGCGCAAATGTTTTATGTGTTTACACGAAACTGACCTGAGAAAAGGATATAACTTAACAACAAAGATATGAAACAATTACTTCTTGGTGACGAAGCCATTGCCTTGGGAGCGATTAACGCTGGATTGTCTGGCGTGTATGCTTATCCTGGCACTCCTTCCACCGAAATCACAGAATTTATCCAAACCAACAAAGTGGCACAGGAACGTGGCATCCACAGTCGTTGGTGTACGAACGAGAAGACAGCGATGGAGGCTGCACTCGGTATGTCTTATGCTGGCAAGCGTGCCCTGGTGTGCATGAAGCACGTAGGTATGAACGTGTGTGCCGACGCTTTTGTGAATAGCGCCATTACGGGTGTGAATGGTGGCCTCATCGTTTTGGCTGCTGACGACCCATCGATGCACTCTTCCCAGAACGAACAGGACAGCCGTTTCTATGGCAAATTCGCCCTCATCCCTGTGTTTGAACCATCGAACCAGCAGGAAGCTTACGATATGGTGGCAAGTGCTTTCGAACTCTCTGAAAGCATGAAAGTGCCAGTATTGCTGCGCATCGTCACCCGTCTGGCACACAGTCGTGCTGCTGTGGAGGTGGGTGAACTGGGTGCAGAGAACAAACTCAACCCCAGCACCGACCAGTGGGTGTTGCTGCCTGGCATCGCAAGAAAGAAATATGTGGACTTGCTGGGCAAGCAGGAAGCTTTCCAACAGGCATCGGAGAAATCTGCCTACAACAAGAAGGAGACTGCAAACGGTCAGAAATTGGGTATCATCGCTTGTGGTATTGCTTACAATTACGTGAAGGAGAATGTGGGTGATGATGCCAACATCCTGAAGGTGAGCCAATATCCTCTCTCTCCAAAGGTCATTCGTGCCTTTGCCGAAGAGAACGATGCTATCCTCGTGGTGGAAGACGGCCAGCCAGTAGTGGAAGAGGCAATTGCCGGAATGGTCGGAGCAGATTACCCCATCAAGGGTCGTCTGACTGGCGACCTGCCACGTACAGGCGAGTTGACACCTGACTGTGTGGCCAAGGCATTGGGCAAACCTGCAGGTCCTGCTTTCGATAACGCAAAGAACCTTGCAGGTCGTCCTCCTCAGCTTTGTCAGGGCTGCGGACATCGCGATGTATATGCAGCATTGAACCAAGTGCTGGCTGAATACCCTGATTATCGTGTGTTTGGTGACATCGGTTGCTACACCCTTGGTGCGCTGCCACCTTTCAAGGCACTCTCCAGCTGTGTGGATATGGGTGCATCCATCACGATGGCGAAAGGCGCTGCCGATGCAGGATTGTTCCCTGCAGTTGCCATTATTGGTGACTCAACCTTCACCCATTCTGGTATGACAGGCCTTTTGGATGCTGTCAACGACAAGTCCAACATCACTGTCGTTATCTCCGACAACCTGACCACAGGTATGACGGGTGGACAGGATTCTGCAGGTACGAACAAGTTTGAGGCGATTTGTCTTGGACTGGGCGTAGAGCCAGAGCATGTGCGTGTGGTGGTGCCACTCCCCAAGAACATGCCAGAGATCACGCGTATCCTGAAGGAAGAGATTGAGTACAACGGAGTTTCAGTGATTATTCCTCGTCGTGAGTGCATCCAGACAGCAGCACGTCACGCCAGAGAAAGAGCAAAACAACAGAAATAAGATGAAAAAAGATATTATCCTGTGCGGTGTGGGTGGACAAGGCATCCTCTCCATCGCAACCATCATCGGAGAAGCAGCTACAGAAGCTGGCATCAATCTGAAGCAAGCTGAGGTACACGGAATGAGTCAGCGTGGTGGTGACGTACAGTCTAACCTGCGTCTCTCCACAGAAAACATTTATTCAGACCTCATTCCACAAGGAGGTGCTGATGTGGTCATCTCGATGGAGCCTATGGAATCCCTTCGTTACCTCCCCTACCTCGCCAAAACTGGTACGATCGTGACCAGCAGCAAACCTTTCGTCAACATTCCCAACTATCCTGACGAAGCTGCGCTGATGGCAGAACTCGACAGTATGCCATCGGTAGTGAAGCTCGACATCGAGAGCGTAGCCAAGGATGCAGGTAATGTGCGTGGTGCCAACATGGTGCTGCTCGGTATGGCTGCCCCATTTATTGAGATTCTCACGGTCGAGCAACTCCGCAAGGCCATCTCCGTCATCTTTGCTCGCAAGGGTGAAGCCATCGTCGAAGCCAACCTCAAGGCTTTCGATATGGGTGTGGAGGCAAGTAAAAAATAATAACAATCAAACACAATTAAAAAACATGATTCACAATCCAGAAATCGAGTGCATGGACAGAGAGTCAATGCGCAAGTTGCAATCAGAGCGACTGATCAAAACCGTCAAGAGATGTTACGAGAATGTCCCATTCTACAAGAAGAAGATGGATCGCATGGGTGTTAAGCCCGAGGATATCCGTAGCATCGACGACATCTATAAACTTCCCTTCACCACCAAGCACGACCTACGTGATGAATATCCATTCGGTCTGCAGGCTGTTCCTCAGACAAAGATTCGTCGTATCCACGCTTCATCAGGTACGACAGGTAAGCCCGTTGTGGGCACCTATACAGAGAACGACCTGAAGATGTGGGCAGAGTGTGTGGCTCGTGTGATGGCTGTAGGCGATATAGGTCCAGGCGATGTTGTACAAGTAGCTTACGGCTATGGATTGTTCACAGGTGGTCTGGGTGCTCATGATGGTGCTGCTGTGCGTGGAGCCATTCAGTTACCCACTTCTGCTGGTAATTCAGCCAAGCAAATCATGCTGATGAAAGACTTTGGCACAACAGCTCTTTGCTGTACTCCTTCCTATGCCCTGCACTTGGCAGAGGTCATCGAACAGCATCCTGAAATCAATGCAGAAGACCTGAAATTGAGAGTCGGTTTCTTCGGAGCTGAACCTTGGACTTGGGGCATCCGCAGAGAGTTGGAGAAGAAGCTCCACATCAAGGCAATCGACATCTACGGACTGACGGAGATGTGTGGTCCTGGTGTTGGTGGTGAATGTTTGTACCAGAATGGTACGCACATTGCTGAAGACATGTTCTATCCAGAAATCATCAATCCAGAGACGCTGGAGCCAGTGGCACCAGGCGAAGAGGGTGAATTGGTATTCACCTCCCTGTGCAAGGAAGCTATGCCAATCCTTCGTTATCGTACACGCGACCTCACCCACCTCATCTATGAGCCTTGTGAGTGTGGACGTACCACGGTCCGCATCGGAAAGATTCTGGGTCGAAGCGACGATATGCTCATCATCCGTGGTGTGAACGTCTTCCCATCACAGATCGAGACCATCCTGACGGAGTTCCCTGTATTTACTCCTCAGTACTTCATCACAGTAGATCGCAAGAACAACGAAGACACCTTCGACCTCGATGTCGAGTTGCGTGCAGAGTACTTCTCACCCAACCCAGCGAAACAGATGCCATTCATCAAGCCACTCTACGACCGCATCGTCAGCATGGTGGGCATCAAACCAAACATCCACATCAAGGAACCAGGCAACATCGAACGTTCTACTGGTAAGGCAAAGCACGTGCTCGATAAGAGAACCCTCCTGACGGATTGGAAATAAACTATTATAATATGACAAATACACCACTTGATTATCAGACAGTCACTGAGGCCATCGACAGTATGAGCCTCGGTGATTTCTCCCAAGCCACCATCCGTGACATCCAATCACTTTCGAAAGTGCTGGAAGAAAAGACGGGGCAGACAGTAATCCATTTGGAGATGGGTGTGCCAGGCCTGAAGCCTTCGGACATCGCATTGAAAGCAGAACAAGAGGCATTGCAGAATGGCTGTGCCACCATATACCCTCCCAACGGAGGCATTCCACGCATCAAGAATGCAGCTTCGCGCTTCGTGAAGGCATTCATCGGAGTAGATATTGACCCACTCTGCTGCATCCCCACCACAGGTTCGATGCAAGGCACCTTTGCCACTTTCACAGCTTGGCATCATGCGATGCCCGAGAAAGACACTGTGCTTTTCATCCACCCAGGATTCCCTGTACAAACCACGCAGTGTGACGTGATTGGCTTAAAGCATATTGGACTGGATATCCACAACTATCGTGGCGATGCGCTCATCAAGAAGCTGGAGGAGATTCTGTCAGCAGGTAATATCTGTGGTATTGTCTATTCAAACCCCAACAACCCATCGTGGGTGTGCTTCAACGAAGAGGAGCTGAAGGGCATCGCAGGATTGGCTGACAAGCACGACTGCATCATTTTGGAAGACCTCGCCTACTTCGCGATGGACTTCCGCAGAGACCTGAGCCATCCATTTGAGGCACCCTTCCAAGCGACAGTGGCAAGATACACGGACAAGTACATCTTGGCTGTGTCTGGCTCGAAGGCTTTCTCGTATGCAGGTCAGCGCATCGGCGTGGCTTGCATCAGCAACGCACTCTACCACAGGGTCTATCCTGCTCTGCAGGAAAACTTTGGTGTGGGCGAGTTCGGAAACTTCTTCTGTAACCGGCTGATGTACACGCTCTCAAGCGGCACGACTCATAGTGTGCAACACGCGATGGCGGCTCTGATGGAAGCTGCTTGCGACGGAAGTTACAACTTCCTTGCCGATGTGAGGGAGTATGGCAGAAGAGCCAAGTTCATGAAGGACGTGCTCTTGGCAAACGGCTTCTACCTCGTGTATGACAACGACCTTGGTGCCCCACTGGCAGACGGTTTCTACTTCACTGTGCAGTATCCTGGCATGACTGACCTCCAGCTGACCCGTGAACTCATGTATTACGGCATCGCTGTATTCCCACTCGACACAATGGGTTCGAACGAACAAGGCGTGCGCATCTGCACCTCGTTCTTCTCGAAAGAACAGGAGCCGATGTTCAAAGAAAGAATCGAAGCATTCAATAACAATCATCAATAACATGGACGATAAATCACCTTACCTTCATCCGCAGTACGAGACACTCTCGCACGAGGAACTGAAAAAGCTGCAACTGGAAAGGTTGCAGGCAACGGTGAAGCATTGCATGAACTCACCGTTTTACAAAAAAAGATTTGAAGAAATTGGACTGAAACCCGAGGACATTAAGAGCCTCGATGACGTCCGCAAGATTCCTTTCACCACCAAACAAGACCTGCGCGACACCTATCCTTTCGGCATCGCCAGCGCACCTCTCCGTGACTGTGTACGTTTGCACTCTTCATCGGGTACAACAGGTAATCCAACGGTCATCCTGCACACGAAGAAGGACCTTGACGAGTGGGCAAACCAGGTGGCACGTAACCTCTGGATGGTAGGACTGCGCCCTGATGACGTATTCCAGAACTCTTCTGGTTATGGTATGTTCACAGGCGGTCTCGGCTTCCAATATGGTGCTGAGAAACTGGGTATGCTCACAGTGCCAGCAGCAGCTGGTAACTCTCTGCGTCAAATCAAGTTCATCAAGGACTTCGGCACCACAGCCATCCATGCTGTGCCCAGCTATGTGACCCGCCTTTATGAGGTGATGCAGCAGGAAGGTGTTGACCCACGCAAGGACACAAAACTGAAGGTGCTTGCCATTGGTGCAGAACCTCATAGCGAGGAGCAGCGTAAGCGTATCGAGGACATGATGGGCGTGAAGGCATACAACTCATTCGGCATGAGCGAGATGTGCGGTCCTGGTGTCGGTTTTGAGTGCCAAGAGCAGAATGGTCTGCACTTCTGGGAAGACTACTATATTGTGGAGATTGTTGACCCTGAAACTTTGGAGCCTGTGCCTGAAGGAGAAATCGGCGAACTCGTACTCACTACCCTGTGTCGTGAGGCAATGCCATTGCTCCGCTATCGCACACGTGACTTGACCCGTGTGCTGGGTCACACTTGTCCTTGCGGACGTAACCACATCCGTCTTGATCGTATGCGTGGTCGCAGTGATGACATGATGGTGCTGCGTGGCGTGAACATCTTCCCCATCCAGATTGAGAAGATTCTCATGCAGTTCAAGGAACTGGCAAACAACTACCTCATCACCTTGACCACAGACGAGGACAACGACAACATGACTGTTGAAGTGGAACTCGAAGAACTCTTCACAGACGACTTCCCACGCCTCCTCGCTTTGGAAAAGGAAATCAAGCGTCGTTTGAAGGACGAAATCCTCCTCACGCCTCATGTAAAGCTCGTGCCTAAGGGCAGCCTGCCTGTCAGCGAAGGAAAGGCTGTGAGAGTGGTAGATAAGAGAAAAGTTTATCAATAAAAAGAACACACCATGACAATCAAGCAACTATCCATCTTCATCGAGAACAAGGGAGGCACGCTTATCAAGGTTCTCGACCTGCTGAGCAAGGCAGGCATACAGATCATCGCCTCCACCGTTGCCGACACGAAGGACTACGGCATCTATCGTGTGTTGACCAACAATTCTGCACAGGCTTACCTCATCCTGAAAGAGGCAGGCATCAACGTGCAACTCTCAGATGTGTTTGCCCTCAGCATTGATGACCAGCCTGGTCGTGCTGCTGAAGCCATCAAGGAGATTTCCGCTGCAGGAGTCAGCATCCTTTATCTTTATTCTTTCCTTTGGCAGGGCAAAGGCGTGCTTGTCTTCCGTGCCGACCAAAGTGAGAAGGCAAAAGAAACCATTGTTCTTAACAAGCTGACATTCCTGACAGAAGCAGACTTTAAAGCGCTTTAATCTATCAGTTCTTTAGGAACCATATACCCTTTCGGCACTTTTTTCGCTCTTCACGTGAAAAAAGTGCCGAAAAGTTTGGTGGGTAAGAAAAAAAGGCGTACCTTTGCACTCGCTAAACAAAAATAGCTGGTGCCATAGCTCAGTTGGTAGAGCATCGGACTGAAAATCCGTGTGTCCCCGGTTCGAATCCTGGTGGTACCACCATAAAGGACTTCTGATAAAACATTTTGTTTGTCAGAAGTCCTTTTTTTGCCCTTTTTGCATCCTTTAGTAAAAAAATACTCGAAAAAACTTTTCGTTTCAAACTATTATTACTACTTTTGCAAATCTTCATTATAATACTTGTATCAAGACTTATACATCTATCATTATGAACACACAAATGAGTTTTACCGAGGCGTTGAGTCAAAGCGGACTGGAATCCATCGACTACGTCATATTGTTTACCTACCTCATCATGCTCGTTTGCCTCGGCATCTTTCTCAGCTATAACCGAGAGACGAAGAACACCCAGGACTATTTCTTGGCAGGCAACACATTGACTTGGTGGGCTGTCGGCGCATCACTCATCGCTGCCAACATCTCCGCTGAGCAGTTAATCGGTATGGCTGGTACTGGCTATGCTGACGGTATTGCAATTGCCGCCTATGAGATTATGGCCGCCGTTACGCTCGTCATTATCGGCAAGTTCTTGATTCCTATCATGATGGAGCAGAGATTCTTCACCATGCCCCAATTCCTGCGTAACCGCTACACAAACGGTGTTGGACTTTCCTTCTCCATCCTGTGGCTCTTCCTCTATATTTTCATCAACCTCACCTCAGTAGCGTGGCTCGGCGCTCTTGCCATCGAACAAATCATGGGTTTTCAGACACTCGCCATCTCAATAGAAGGATTTGAAATTTCTGTTCGATTGATCATCATCTTCGCTCTTTTCGCCATTGCTGGTCTCTACTCCATCCACGGAGGTATGACATCCGTAGCATGGACAGATGTAATGCAAGTCGTATTCATCATTGGCGGCGGACTCGCCACTGCTTATTATGCTTTAGGAGCAGTGGCAGGTAGCAATGGCACTATTTCTGAAGGTTGGGATAGACTGGCCACTTTCGCCCTTGATCGCGAATATGCTAAAGACACCCATTTCCACCTCATCATTCAGGAAAGTCATAATGCAGCAGCTTTCGACAATGTGCCAGGAATCGCTGCTGTCGTGGGTGGTCTCTGGTTGACGAACATCTCCTACTGGGGCTTTAACCAATACATTACCCAGAAAGGACTTGCCGCCTATAGTATTCACGAGGCTCAAAAAGGCTTTATGTTTGCCGCCTTTTTGAAAATTCTCATCCCAATCATCGTCTTGATTCCAGGTCTTTGTGCTTTTTACATCACACAATATGGCGACACAACTTTACAGAACTCCATTCATGTGTCAGATGAAGCATATCCTTGGTTCCTCAAAAACTTCATCCCCACAGGCATCAAGGGACTTGGATTTGTGGCACTCGTTGCAGCAGTCGTTTCCTCATTGGCATCTATGCTCAACAGTACGGCCACCATTTTCACCATAGATATCTATCGAAAATACATCAACCCCGACGCTTCTGACAAGAAGCTGGTGGCAATAGGACGTACCTCTGCCATCATCGCTCTCTTCATTGCGCTCATAGCAGCCACCCCCCTGCTTGGAGAACTTGACCAGGCATTCCAATATATCCAGGAGTATTCGGGCTTCATCTATCCTGGCATCGTCATCGTATTCGGACTTGGACTTCTCTGGAAACGTGCCTCCAGAACCGCCGCCATTTGGATTACTATTCTCACTATTCCGCTTGGCATCTTCTTCAAACTGATCTTCCCTGATGTCGCGTTCCTGTTCCGTGAAGGATATGTCTTCATGATTCTCCTGATTTTATTCATCACTATCTCCTTGAGCAGCCAGAAAACGATGCCAAGCCAGACTATATCGAAACTGGGACGGGACCTGATGAGAAGATGGAGTTTCATTTTGGGTGGCGTTGCTGCTATGTCCATTGTCGCAGCACTCATTGTCAGCATCGGCCATTTGCTATTACCAGAAGATGCAACACCAGAGAATAATGTCATCGCCTATCTCAATGACATTGGATTCCAAGCCTTTTACTTCTTTGGATTCCTGACAGGTGCTTGCGCTATTTTCCTGTTCACCAATGCCAACAGTCCCAAGCAAGACCCAAGGGCACTTGGCATCAACCTCGTCCTCTTTTCCACTACACGAGGATATACCTATTGTGCCATTATTGTCTGCGCCATTTCCCTTATCTGTTATGCCCTCCTGTGGTAAAGGTCATATACGACATGGGGTGAAACATCTATTCGATGTTTCACCCCATGCTGTTATTATATATAATGTGTAAATCCTATTCGAAATAGTACAAGAAAGTAGCCAAGCCTTCAAGTGCCTGCTTCTTCTGATTCTCAATTTCCAACTTGAACTTGATTTGCGCCTTGCAGATACCACGAATGTTAGCGATGTCGTGAAGAGAAGCGGTAAGACGCACGCGCTGACCTGACAGGACGGGCTGTCCGAACTTCATCTGATCCATGCCATAATTCACCAACATCTTCACATTATTCACCTGAATCAGCTCCTGCCAAAGGTGCGGAAGAAGAGACAGCGTCAGATAACCATGAGCAATTGTTGATTTGTAGGGACTCTCCACCTTCGCGCGCTCAGGATCCACATGAATCCACTGATGGTCAAGCGTAGCATCAGCAAAAAGGTTGATGCGCTCCTGCGAAACCTCGAGCCACTCACTCGTACCAATTACTTCGCCAAGATGTGAGGCAAATTCGTCGTATGAATTGACAATAAGCTTTTCCATATACTTACACTTTTACTTTCAGGGTGCAAAGGTAGGGAAAAAAGTGTGAACAAAAAAAGAAAAGACAAAAAAAGAGAGAATTGCCGTGCAATTCTCTCCTTTGCTTCATCCAATTAAGCCTCAGCTTTCTTACCTGTAAGCTTTTCTTTGATGCGAGCCTTCTTACCTGTGAGCTTGCGCAGATAGTAAAGCTTAGCGCGACGTACCTTACCTACCTTGTTCACTTCGATAGAATCGATGTTAGGTGAGTTGAGTGGGAAAATACGCTCCACACCTACGGTACCAGACATCTTGCGAACAGTAAAGCGCTTCTTGTCCTGATGACCTGCAATCTTGATGACTACACCACGATACAGCTGAATACGCTCTTTCGTACCCTCGATAATCTTGTAAGCTACTGTTACAGTGTCACCTGCCTTGAAATCAGGGAACTGCTTTGGCTCGGAAGTCTGCATTGCTTCCTCAGCCACTTTAATTAAATCTACTGCCATTTTGGTTGTTTGTTGATAATTAAAGAGTTACAGCGAAGCATTCTCCTTTTCAGAACATCAAGACCCTTTGTCTCAAGTCCTTGGGCTCTCTCCCTATCAGACAGCGGCTTCGCCAAAGCGGGTGCAAAGTTACGAAAAAGTTTAGAGTTTAGAGTTTAGAGTTTGGAGTTTTTTAAAGAAAAAGGGCAAAAAAGTCGATTTGAGGTCGCTTTTTTGCCCTTTTTATCTTATGGCTTAATGGTTTTCAGAACAGAAAGCCTATTTGTTCACAATGACCAGACCGCCATTCGTTGGGATGGTGACAACCATTTGCTTCTTGGCTTTAACGGTAGTGACGCCACCATTCAGTTGAGCATCATCGCTATACACCAAGAGTTCAGCACCTTTTCCATACATGGAGAGGTCGATGGTTGCCTTCAGTGGTTCTTTGTCAGCATTGATACCAGCAATAAACCAATGATCACCTGCACGGCGAGCGATGATAGCATACTTGCCTGGATAACCATCCATGAACTTCACTTCATCCCATGTGGTTGGCACATCCTTCATGAAATCAATCGCCCATGCTGGAGCGTCAGTGAGATTGTTGGGTGCAAGAGCAAAGTGCTGCACAGCGCTCTGGAAGAGGACAGCTGTTGAAAGGGCATACACATCAGAAGTGACACGATGGGTACCACGCTTATTGTCTGCATTATAGAACTTATTGAGCGTTGAACCGCCAAAGTCCATTGAGCCGACTGTATTACGAATGAACGTGTGAAGTGCTGCATTGTGTGCCTCGGCATCGCAAGCGCCCTGTCCGAAGTGAAGATTCTCAGATGCGAGAACTGCCTCGCTGGCAGCATAGTTAGGATACATACGTTCCCATCCACGAGGAAGAGTACAACCATGGAATATCACGAGAATGCCGAAATCGTTGGCATCGGAAAGGATGTCTTCGTAGAGCTGCATCATGTTCTGCTTGTCACCACCAAAGAAATCCACCTTGATACCACGAATGCCCACACTCTTCATCCAAGCCATTTCAGCACGACGTTCACGACTCTTGTCCATCTTACCCAGAGGTGACTGAGGTGCATCGTTCCAAGTACCATTAGAGTTGTACCACAAGAAGAGTCCCACACCCTTGGTCTTGCCATATGCAGCCAGTTCTGCAATCTTGTCATAACCAATCTGCTTGTCCCAAAGAGCATCGATGAGCACGGTCTGATAGCCCATCGCAGCAGAGAAATCGATATAACGCTTCTGCTCATCGTAGTTACAGCTGGCATCCATACCGATAATCCAGCTCCAAGAGCCCTTACCATAGATATATTCCTGTGACGCCTTATATTTGGGAGCCACCAAGTCGAAAGGCACAGTGGTCTCTACGATCGGAGCCAAGGTAGTACCTAACGTGATGGTACGCCAAGGAGTTTCACATGGAAGAGCCACAGATGCAGAAGTGGAACCCCAACCGTTGCACTCACCTGGTTGTGGGAAGCCTATCTTATAGAGTCCACCGTTCACATTAAGCAATCGGCTGGCCACATAGCTGCCGTCCACACCCGTCTCGCTGATGAGCACCCAGCCTTTGTCACCCAAATGGAAAAGACAAGGGAAAGAATATCCTTCGCCCCAACCATTCTTACCCATCTGGTCATCATCGGTATAGGACGTTTCATAACTGGGTGATGTACGTGCAAAGCCACCCATAGGGCGTGACTGCGGACACATGAAAGTGATCGTTCCTTCAGGCAACTTGAAGCCACTCGCCTCTTCATTCACTATACATACCTTCGTATCGCGCTGTGGCAATATACGATAGCGATAAGCCACATCACGATTGCTCACACGGAAGATGACATCCATCACCTTCTTTCCCTTCTGTTCAAAGCTGCACACAGCCTCGGTAGCTTCATAATCAACGTGACTCTGTTTGATATTGCGCAGGTCATAAGATTCTTTCACCGTCTTCACCTCGCAACCTGCCAAGGTCAGATCAGTAGTATAATTGCCCATGTTGGTATTCAAGCCCAGAGGTGAACTACCGATGAACTCTGTGGCACCCAGATTGACACGATAGGTGGCAATCCCATTCTGATCCTCCACCACGACAGTCAGTTTTCCATCAGGACTCGTAAAAGACTTCTCTGTCGCCCAAGCAGACGACCATACGCTTGCCAACGCAAGCACTCCTAAAATGATTTTCTTCATGTTGATTTGGTATATAATTAGTTTTGTTCCTTGTTCGAGGGTACAAAGGTAAGCATTATTGACGAAATAAAATGGCATGATTGTTACACATTCTTTCGTATATGTTACAACAACGCCCTAAAATACGCCACAAAACACAAAAATTGATACATCCTCAAACAAAAAAGAAACGGAGGAACAAACAAGAATGCCTTTTTTTGCCTAACTTTGCACCAACAACCAGCCTACGCGCTGGGCGACTTTCTCTAAACTCTAAACATCAAACTCTAAACTAAAAAATATGGAAAGAACATGGCGTTGGTTTGGCAAGAAGGATAAAATCACCCTTGCCCAACTGAAACAGATTGGTGTGGAGGGCATCGTAACAGCCCTGCACGACGTGCCTCTTGGCGAGGTGTGGACACGTGAGAAAATCCACGATTTGAAGACGTACATCGAGAGTTACGGAATGCGTTGGAGTGTGGTGGAGAGCCTGCCTGTAGTGGAGACCATCAAATATGGCGGCCCTGATCGTGACCACCAGATTGAGGTCTATAAGGAGAGCCTGAGAAACCTCTCTGCCGAGGGCATCCATTGCATCTGCTACAACTTCATGCCTGTGCTCGACTGGGCAAGAACCGACCTTCTGCACGAGAACCCCAACGGATCCACCAACCTTTACTTCAACTATGCGGAGTTCGCTTATTTTGACATATACATCCTGAAACGTGCTGGTGCTCGTGAAGAATGGGCGAAGTTTGAGTTCCCAGCTGGTGTGGGTGCTGGTCGCAATGTGTTGGCTGAGTGTGATGAACTCGCCAAGACTATGACCCCAGAGAAAGACCACAAACTCGTGGATAATATCATCATCAAGACACAGGGCTTTGTATCTGGCAACTTCAGCGAGAACGACGAGGCTCCTATCCAGAAGTTCCGTGACTTCCTCGACCTCTACAAGGGCATCGACAAGGCACAGCTTCGTGCTAACATGAAGTACTTCCTGGAGGCCATCATGCCTACTTGCGAAGAATATGGCATGAATATGTGCGTTCATCCAGACGATCCCCCTATTGAGGTGCTCGGTTTGCCACGCATCGTACGTACAGAAGAGGATATCGAGTGGTTCCTCAATGCTGTGCCCAACAAGCACAACGGTCTCACCTTCTGTGCTGGTTCCCTCTCAGCAGGTGCTTATAACAACGTGGTGGAAATGGCGAAGAAGTTTGCTTCACGCACCCACTTCGTACACCTCCGCTCATGTCACATCTTCCCTAATGGCGACTTCACAGAAGCTTCTCATCTTGGCGGTCGTGCAGACCTCATTGAGCTTTGCCGAATCTTCGAGAAGGAGAATCCACAACTGCCTATGCGTGTCGATCACGGCATGACCTTCACAGATGAGCCAGGTGGCATCATGGACGAGAGCAATCATGGTCACAATTCTGGCTACACGCTCCTCGGACGTATGTTCGCAATGGGACAGGTGCAGGGCATCCTCGCCACTGTCGATAGAGAGTTAGGCATTGAGTACAAACAACCAGGATTCTTTGATTAGAATTGAAAAACTTAAAAATTGAAGAATTGAAGTTATGAAACTGAATGATATATTTAGCGGTCAATATAACGCCGCAGAGTGGGAGCAGAAAGGTTATGAGCTTCCCCAATTTGACATCAAGGCTGTACGCGAAAAGACGGCAAAGGAGCCCACATGGGTACACTTCGGTGGAGGTAACATCTTCCGTGCCTTCCCTGCAGCCATCCTCAACGATGCACTCAATACAGGCAAATATGACCGAGGTGTGATTGTAGCAGAGACTTTCGACTTCGAGGTGATTGACAAGGCGTATGCACCTTACAACAACCTCTCGCTCTGCGTCAACCTCTGCTCTGATGGTTCCATCGAGAAGAAAGTGATTGCTTCTGTGACTGAGGCACTCAAAGCTGACTACCAGTTTGCTGACTGGCAGCGACTCGTAGAGATTTTCAAGAACCCATCCTTGCAGATGATTTCCTTCACAATCACAGAGAAGGGTTACACTTATAACGACGCTGATCTCGCACGCGGACTCACTCCTGTTTTCGCAATGGGCAAGGTGTGTGCCTTACTGTTGGAACGCTTCAACGCAGGTCAGTTGCCACTCACCATCCAGAGCATGGACAACTGCTCACACAACGGCGACAAGGTGAAGGCTGGTGTCTTCGCATACGCTGAGAAGTGGGTGGCTGACGGTCTTGTTCCTGCTGCCTTCCTCGACTATCTGAAAAACGAAACAAAGATTACCTTCCCTTGGTCGATGATTGACAAAATCACCCCTCGTCCTCATGAGAAGGTGAAGGAAATGCTGGCTGCTGACGGTTTTGAAGATAACAACTACATCGAAACGGAGAAGCACACGTTCACAGCTCCATTCGTGAACGCAGAAGAGGTACAATACCTCGTCATCGAAGACAACTACACGAATGGTCGTCCCCCACTCGATCTTGGTGGTGCACTCTATACGACCCGTGAAACTGTGGATAAGGTGGAGACCATGAAGGTGACGACCTGTCTCAATCCGCTCCATACGGCGATGTCCATTTATGGCTGTATGTTAGGCTACACGCTCATCTCTGCTGAAATGGCTGACGATGACCTCCGCAGCTTCATTCAGAAGATAGGCTACATGGAGGCGATGCCCGTAGTGACTGATCCAGGCGTGCTCAATCCTTACGAGTTCATTGGTGCAGTCATCAATCGTCGTCTGCCCAATCCGTTCATGCCAGACGCTCCTCAGCGTATCGCGATGGACACCTCACAGAAACTGCCTATCCGCTTTGGCGAGACCATCAAGAAGTATCTGGCTCGTGGACTTGACAAGAGCAACCTCGTACTTATCCCTCTTACCCTCGCTGGTTATGCGCGTTACCTCAAGGGCATCAAGGACGACGGTACTCCATTTGAGCCATCACCAGACCCCATGCTGGCAGAGATGCAAGCCATCGTTGCTCCCCTCGAGGTGGGCAAAGCAGAGCAGGATTACAGCTGTCTGAAAGCGCTCTACAGCCGTGCAGATGTCTTTGGCGTCAACCTCTACGAGGCTGGTCTTGGCGAACAGATTGAGGGAATGGTCAAGGAACTCTACGCAGGCAACGGAGCTGTGCGCAAGACTTTGCACAAATACGTAGCAGCAAGATAAGCTCAAGAATAAAACTCTTGCAGGACTTCCAAGGATTTCAGTTCTGGGAAGTTCGGCACGTGCAAGCGATAGTACTCGTTCAGCACTTGAAGGATGCGCATACGCTCCTGACGTGAAAATCTAAAGAGGTACAGGTTCGGATAATCCATACGGAAAAGGATGGGAAGAGCCTGTGCCTCTTGGCGTTTCAGGAAATGAACATGATCAGGTTGGCGGTCGCAATAGGTGCCAGCCAGCAAGTCGAAGTAATGGTCAGGATGCTCCAGATTGGGATAGATGCCGATAAAACGGCTCAGGTGCATGAGGAAGGCAAGGTGGAAGTTTGCCATTGAAGCGGACGATTCCACCATATCGAGCCATTGAAGAGAGGATTCGATGTAGCGATATAGGGGCTGGTTCTCCTTCTCTTCGCGCAGAGCAGCACTCAGGAACTCTGCCAAGAAGAGCGCCAAAGTGGATTTGACAGGCGAGAAAGGCAAGTCCATATAATTATAATAGGTACGCACGTCGGCAGGACGAGGAAGTTTACCAGCATTCGGCTTCAATTCCGCGCTGAACTCCACCATCGACAAAGGTTGCCAGAAAGACACGCTCCTGACCGACCGCTTGGCACGTGAAGTGGAGGTCATGAACGACTGGCGTCCACGACTCTCCGTGAAGAGATCGACAATCAGCGTATTGTCCCCATATTTCACCGTTCTCAGCACTATGCCCCGAAGTGTTTCCTGCATTTCCTATCGGATGGGATTGATTCCGCCACAAAGGTACTGCTTTTTACTGAAAACGACAATATCTTGAACATTATTATTGCCATTCAAGTACCACATCCCTTTTCTCATCATCATATGGAATAGGGCTATTTTATGACACAAACAGTGTTAAATAATACAAAAGAGACTCCTATTTTCATGGAAGGAGGCATTATTGTTGCAAGTGTTAGAGGAAATTCTTATTTTTGTACTGGATTTTTTACGTTTCAAACTTTGGAACGTATATTTCAGAACTTGGAACATAAGTTTCAAACTTTGGAACATACGTTTCGCGATTTGGAATATAAAATCCTCCGTGCCGCGAAATAAAAAACAACGTTATATCATAAAAAAAGAAACAAAGTATGGCAAATTATATCTTGAAGGAGATGCCCGACATACAAAAGAAGGGTAAACGGAAAGTGTATCCCAAAATGGAAACCTATACGCTGAAGACGCTGGATGACCTCGCAAAATACATCCAGGATCTTGGATCACCATATAATCCAAGCATCATCAAGAGTGTGGTGGACATATTGGCAGATGCAGCCGTCACGTGGCTCTCAAACGGACATACCGTAAAGATAGACGGATTGGGCACCTTTTCCCTCTCACTAGGGTTCGACGATAAGAAGGGGAACGAACTGAGCGAGGAGAAAAGTCGTATGGAATACCGACATGTGAAAATAAAGTCGCTAAACTTCCGTCCAGACGAGAAAATCGTGCAAAAACTTCGTCGAGCTACCACACTAACCCGATCAGAAGGCGGTGTGGTGCAAGTCACCAAAGAGCGCTACACGAAGGAAGAGCGTTTGGCACGTGCCATCCAACACATTGAGCAACACGGGGCTATCACGTTGACGGAATACGCCAACATGAACGGGTTGTCTCGCACCGTTGCCTCGCGAGAACTGAAAGCCTTCACCAACGACCCTTTCTGTCTTATCAAAGCAAAAGGCGTTGCACCACACAAAACTTGGACGATCTAAAAGCCCTTATGTTTTTTTAACGCTTTTCGTGTCACAAAATAGTTCTTTTCCACGTTTATTCATATAGAGAACAAAAAGAGCAATGAAGAAAACCGTCATCACAATGTTGTTTGCCCTTGTCACAATGATGGCAATGGGGCAGAAATCGGTCGAGTGGGACAAACCTACCACAGAGTATGGCACTCACTATGGAGATGGATTCTTCCAATTAGCCCTTGATGTGACGAAAGTGGAATTGAAAGATAGCGAGACGGTGGTGCATATCACAGCCATACAATGTCCGGATTATCCTGACTCGTGGTTTCAGTTTGCGAGTGACACCTACCTGAAAGTTGGCAATAATCGCTACACCGTTCTCTCTGCTGATGGAATTGAATTGGACAAGCAAACACGGACGAATAAAGACGGTAAACGTGATGTGGTCTTCCATTTTCCTTCACTACCTAAGGGCATCAAGTCGTTTGATTTTATTGAGGGCGACGGAGAGGGGGCTTTCCAAATCTAAGGCATCAAGCCTGTGGAAGAGCGTTGGAAACAGTTCTTTCCTTCCTATTGGAGAAATGAGAGGACAGGAGATTGGGATATTGCCTTCTTGGAGGATTTTGTGATTTATGATGGTCAGTTCTGGAACTACACGGAAAAACCAGATGTGAACAAGCCTGTAGGTAAAGCCCAATTCACGATATGGAATGAGACGGGATGTTTGGACGTGAAGGTTGGCAAAGACAAGCAAGGCAAGCGCATCATGCAGATTGGCACGAAGCAAGGACAGAAGGAGCTGTATTCGATGATTACAGGCAGATTCCTGCCCGATTATCCAACGAAAGACACTCGCACAGATTTTGCGGATACAAATTACCAACCTGATTCTGTCTCGCTGACAGGACTGATCATCAATCGTCCTGCTGACATGAAGACTTTTGAGATTTCCTCTGTAGATTTCTATACCGATGACGAGGTTTCCCATAACGTCCAACTGGATTCGCTTGGTCGTTTTACGATGACTTTCCCTGTGGTCAACAGCTCTGAGTTTTTCTGCGATTGGGATCATGCTGCGATTCGCACCTTGTTCGAACCAGGCAAGAAGTATTTCCTGCTCTATGACTTCAAGGAAGGTCGTCGCTATTGGATGGGCGAAGACGTGAGGCTCCAAAACGAATTGTATAAATTCCCATTGGATTGGAATTATATAGAATTGAAAGAAAAAGTGGATGGTCAGGGTGTTGACGCATTCATAGCCTCAGCTGATAGCTTGATGAAGGCGCAAGACAAGATGATAGACTCGCTCTGTATGGTTCATCCCACCCTTTCCACTCGTTTCATGAAATACAGAAAAGGCAACACGTTTGTGCAGCAAGCAAGTGCGTTTTGCCAGTCAAGATTTTATATGCCAGAAAGGAAGTGGACAGACAACATCCGTCATTACATTTATGATCGTTTCTGGACAAAGATGGAAAAGCCCTACACACTCCATCGTGACCTGCGAGAATTCATGAGCGACTATCTGAATGACGCCACTCGCAAAGAGAGTCGTTTCATCCCATTGCTGAAAGCAAACATCCACACGTTGGATTCCTTGAATGCCGATGGATTGATTAGAGACGTGAGGCTTTTTGAACTTGCTTATCAACAAATGAAGGAATCCCGAAGGCCGCTGAGCCAGACAGTGATGGATTCCTTGAAACTATGGATGAAGGATTCCGTCTGCATCCATCGGGTCATTGACATCAATCATGCATACTTGGTCATCAAAAGCGGAACTGACGACATCGGCAATGTTGAGCTCAGCGACGAAGCGAAAGCTATTATTGAGGGAAAACGGACTTTGGAGAAACTGATAGAACCGTATCGGGGCAAGTTTGTCTATTTGGATATCTGGGGTTCTTGGTGCGATCCTTGCTTGGCTGCATTAAAGGAGTCGCACTTGCTGAAGGATGAGCTGAAAGACCACGATATCGTCTATCTCTATCTGGCGAACGAAACGTCCGACGAGGAGTGGAAGGAAATCATCAAGGCATACAACCTGACGGGCGATAACATTGTTCACTACAATCTTCCTGCAAAACAGCAATGTGCCATCGAAGAGTTCCTACAAGTGGAATATTTCCCTGCCTACAAAGTATTCGACAAAGAGGGAAAACTCTATGACGTCAATGCCGATGCCCGCAATGTGGAGGCGATGAAAGCATTTTTTAATCAAGTGGATAAGAAAGATAATACGGAATAAACAAACAAAATAAACAATATGAAAAGAACAATTCTCACTTTCGTGTTGGCTGTTGCTACATTGATGGCAATCAGACCTTCAAGACTATCGGCTTCTCAGGGGTTGATCCAATAAAAGAAGCAATAGAAAGCACACTGAAATAATATGATTTTGAAGAA
>JAGAAZ010000100.1 GCA_017614895.1 Bacteroidaceae bacterium
GAAGCGGCTATGGAAGAGAGTGGTGGCGATGAGGAGTATGCCTCCCTTCCTGAGCAACACCGTTTTGTCATCCCAGATGGCTGTCATTGGCAGGATGTGCGCGAGCGTACGGAAAACCTTGGTTCGGCCATCGTGGGAGCTATGCGCGGCATAGAGTTGGCCAATCCCGACACACTTTATGGTGTGCTCAGTATGTTCAGCGCTCAGAAGTGGACGGACAAGAAGAACCTTTCCGACGGCAAGATTCGTGACCTCATCGAGCACCTGAGCACATGCAAACTCGGCAACAAGGATTATCCCACCGACCTGATGGGCGATGCCTACGAGATTCTGCTGAAGAAGTTTGCCGACGACTCGAAGGCCCAAGCAGGCGAGTTTTATACGCCTCGTTCCGTCGTGCAACTGCTTGTTCGCATTCTCGACCCCCAGCCAGGCGAAAGCGTTTACGACCCAGCCTGCGGTTCTGGCGGTATGCTCATCGAGGCTGTCCATCACATGAATCACAGCAGCCTCTGTTGTGGCAACATTTTCGGGCAGGAGAAGAATGTGGTCAACTCGGCCATTGCCAAGATGAACCTTTTCCTGCATGGTGCCAGCGATTTCAACATCATGCAGGGCGACACGCTCCGCAACCCCAAAATCCTGCAAGGTGGCGAGGTCGCCAAGTTCGACTGCGTGATTGCCAATCCTCCGTTCTCGTTGGACAAGTGGGGCTCTGTGGAATGGTCGTCGGATAAGTATGGGCGCAACATCTGGGGCACACCCAGCGACTCCTGTGGCGACTTCGCTTGGATTCAGCACATGATATCGTCTATGGCTCCAGGCAACGGTCGCATGGCTGTGGTGATGCCACAAGGCGTACTCTTCCGCGGAAATGAAGAAGGACGCATTCGCGAGAAGCTGGTGAAGAGCGATATGGTGGAGGCTGTTGTCACTTTGGGCGACAAACTCTTCTACGGCACAGGGCTTTCACCCTGTTTCCTCATCATCCGCAAGATGAAACCTGCTTCGCATAGTGCTCGTGTGCTGATGGTTGACGGCACGAAGATACTGACACAGAAACGCGCGCAGAACATTCTCGAACAGAAAGATGTTGACCGCCTCTATGCGTTATACACCAATTACGAGAATGTGGAAGACTTCTCTCAGGTGGTTACACTCGAAGAGATTGCCGCCAAGGGCTACGACCTGTCGCCCAACAAATATGTGCAGTACCACCGCGAAGCCATTAAGCCCTACGCCGAGGTGCTGGCTGAGTTTAAGGCAGCCTACGAGGAAGTGAAACAGCGTGAGGCTGAATTTAGGAACATCATAAACGCATAGGCAAGATGGAAGAGCATAAGAATACAAAATATCTAGGAGCAGACGAACAGATTTCCCTCGACGAGTTGAAGTCGTTCCTCTGGGGGGCAGCCACCCGTTTGCGCGGACAGATAGACGCAGCCGGCTACAAGGAATACATCTTCCCCCTGCTGTTCTTCAAGCGCATCAGCGATGTCTATGACGAGCAGTTTCAGGATTTCGTGTGCGAGGGCGGCGAGGAATATGCGAGCATGCAAGCCGAAGAACTGCCCATCCGCATTCCTGAAGGAGCACATTGGAATGATGTGCGAGAAGTGACGGAGAATGTAGGTCAGCGCCTTGTTGAAGCCTTCATAGCCATCGAACAGGCCAACCCAGGCGAGGAGGCCGACGGCCGCATAATCGGAGGTCTGGATGGTATATTCGGACCAAAGGACGGATGGACGAACAAGGCCAAGATGCCCGACCACATCATCACCTCGCTGATTGAGGATTTCTCCCGCTATAATCTCAGCCTTGCTCACTGTCCTGCCGACGAGATGGGACAGGCATACGAATACCTCGTAGGTAAGTTTGCCGATGATGCTGGCAACACCGCCCAGGAGTTCTACACCAACCGCACGGTGGTAACATTGATGGCAGAGATACTGCAACCCCAACCCGACGAAAGCATCTACGACCCCACCTGTGGCTCTGGTGGTATGCTTGTGAAGTGTCTTGACTTCCTTCGCCAGAAAGGAGAACCTTGGCAGGGCGTGAAAGTCTTCGGACAGGAGATTAATGCACTTACTTCTTCCATCGCCCGCATGAATCTTTACCTCAATGGAGTGGAGGATTTCAGCATCGTTCGTGAGGACACGCTCGCACATCCAGCCTTTGTGAATGGAAGTAAGTTGCGTAAGTTCGATATTGTGCTGGCCAATCCTCCATATAGCATTAAGACTTGGAATCGTGAAGCCTTCCAGAATGACAAATGGGGGCGCAATTTCCTAGGAACACCGCCACAAGGACGTGCTGATTATGCATTCTTTCAGCATATCCTCGCCAGCATGGATGAAAAAACAGGAAGATGTGCCATTCTGTTCCCACACGGAGTGCTTTTCAGAAAAGAAGAAAGTGATATTCGGCATAATTTGCTGAAGAAGGACTTGGTCGAGTGTGTTATAGGAATAGGGAGAAACTTGTTTTACAACTCTTGCATGGATGCCTGTGTAGTAATTTGCAGGAAGAATAAACCAAATAACAGAAAGGATAAGATTCTTTTCATTGACGCTAAAAATGAGGTTACAAGAAAGAATGCAGAAAGTTATCTTGAACCACATCACATAGAAAAGATAGCTAGCGCATACCAATCTTTCACATCCCAAGAAGGATTTTGTTGTGTGGTTGAGAATAAAGATGTTTTGAAAAATAATGCAAAAATGAGTGTTGCAAAATATGTAAAAAACAACAGTTTTGCAAATGAAGAATCTGTCGACCCGGAAGAAGCAATTGAAGAGTGGAATAGTCAATCAGATATTCTTAACTGCGAACTTGACAGGTTGTTAAATTGTTTTGTTAATTGATATGAGATATAAGATTAGAGACATAGTAGACATAATTAATATTTCTATTAAAGACCCTTCGAATAGTGACATAAACATATTCGTTGGATTGGAACATTATGACGTTGGTGAGCCTGTTATAACTAGGTATGGCTCAACAGAGATGTTAACCACAGCTGTCAAGAAATTTAATAGTGGAGACATCCTTTTAGCAAGGAGAAATGTTTACCTACGTAGAGCTGGTAAGGTCGATTTCGATGGCGTTACATCTGGCGATTCAATCGTAATAAGAGTAAAAAGTGATTTGTCAAAAATGTTGGAATGTGACTCATCCGTTATGAAATCCCTTCTTCCTTTTATTTTGAACACTAATGCTTTTTGGGATTACGCAAACACCAACTCAGACGGTACAATGTCAAAGCGTTTGTCACCTCAACTGCTTCTTGATTACGAGTTTGACCTACCCCCTCTTGCTGAGCAAAAGGTTCTTGCAGACAAACTTTGGGCAGCATACCGCCTGAAAGAGTCGTATAAGAAACTACTTGCGGCTACGGAGGAAATGGTGAAATCGCAATTTATCGAGATGTTTGGAGGTGGTAATTGGCCACAAAAATGTTTGGGTGAAGTCGGTTCTTTCACGCGTGGTGGAGGATTTCAGAAATCGGATTTTGTAGAACATGGCATCCCTTGTATTCATTATGGTCAGATACATACAAAATTTGGGCCTTTCATATCTTCACACATCACTGAAATATCTTCAGATTTAGAGTCTAAAACGAAATTTGCATCAAAGGGTGATTTAATTGTAGCAATCACTAGTGAAGATGCAGAAGGGTCATGTAAGAGTACTGCTTGGTTAGGCGACTATCCCGTTGCAGTAGGAAGCCATGCGGCCATATATAAACATAGAA
>JAGAAZ010000101.1 GCA_017614895.1 Bacteroidaceae bacterium
ATGGCTGTCTTGCTTTAGTGTCATGAATATACACCTAATGGACGTTCTTTGTTACCTTGTTTTTGACAATCAATTCGAAACTGCCAGATTTCAAAGAGTCAAGCACAAAGCGTCAAGTACGCCTTTTCTATATATAGATTCCCTCCCTCAATCCCACCCGAAAGCGAGACTTCGGCAAGAGAACAGTTGCAAATTAAGTAAATATATGTGAATCCTCCAAACTTTTCCCAAACTTTTTTCATTTTTTCCATTTCGGAAGGGCATACACGCCCTCGGAGTACCTCCGATGTACCTCGCGGTTACCTCAGGGTTACCTCGCGGTTAAGTCAAGTTTATTATTGTAGACAAATCAGTACGCTTTTCTATGGTCAAAGAGTAGGGCAAGCTTATACAAAACATTAGGCTATTGTCAGCAGAGTCAGGTCCTGTGAAAAAACGTCACTCGAGTCAAATCATGAATTGGCTCGAGTCAAATGGCAAATTGACTCGAGTGAAGAAAAATGGACGTGGTTTTAAGCAGAGAACGAGTATTGACCAGCAGAGACGGGTTATTCACAAATAAAAAAAGGCTATTAAGTAAGGAATGACAGCTTTTGTCAATGGGGACAAAAAATGGTTAGTTAACTCGATTCATCGTTTGAGTTAATTAATTCGATGATTTGAGTTAACTAACGTGTTTTTAACCTCCGACGTGCCTTCCATAGAATGCCGACGGCTCTCTTGCCTTTTGCCGTCGGCAAAAGGATGCTTTGCCGCCGTCTCTTTGATGCTTTGCCGTCGGCAAATTAAAACAGTCGCAAACATACAAAAACAAAGCGCAACTTTTTCGTCAGGAATACGCCAATTTTGTAAAACAAATGAACGCTAAACACTCTGTTGTCGAGTATTTAGCGTTCATTTGTGGTTGGGATACCCGGGCTCGAACCAGGAATAACAGGACCAGAATCTGTTGTGTTGCCAATTACACCATATCCCAATTTTCTTTCAGCAATTCTCGAAAAAGTGCCCCTCTTCCGGAAATGCGATGCAAAGGTAGTGCTTTTCTGGAAACTGACAAAGTGTTTGGGACTTTTTTTTTGCAGAAAGAACATTTTTCTGTTTTTAGAGGCGAAAAGCCAAGGGAAATGCGTACCTTTGTGGGCAGAAAACGGAAGAAAATGGATAAACTGATATTTATTAGCAATGATGATGGCTTTGATGCTGCAGGCATCACGCAGTTGGCTGAAATGGTGAGAGAGTTTGGTGATGTGTTTGTGGTGGCTCCTGATGGTGGACGGAGTGGGGCGAGCATGAGCATCAGCAGTCATAGTCCTGTGAGGAATACATTTATAAAAAAAGAGGAAGGAACTGCTGAGAAGGGTAGTTTGACGGTGTGGGCGTGTACGGGTACGCCCAACGACTGCACGAAGATGGCGTTTGAGAAGTTGCTGCCTCGCCGTCCTGATTTGGTGTTGGGTGGCATCAATCATGGTGACAACTGTGCTGTGAATGCACACTATTCGGGCACGATGGCGATTGCGTTGGAAGGTTGCATCAAGCATGTACCATCTATCGCCTTTTCGAGTGGACGGACGGCAGAGGACGCGGACTTCAGTTATATGAAGGAATATGTGCGACGCATTGTGAAGATGGTGTTGAAGGAAGGTCTTCCTTTGGAGGTGTGCCTGAACGTGAATGTACCTGATGTGACGCCTCTGAAGGGACTGAAAATCTGCAAGATGGGTTTGGGTGATTGGCATGAGGAGTGGCAGGAGAGAAGTCATCCGAGAGGGGGAAAGTATTACTGGATTGCAGGGTATTATGCCCCACATGACGCGAATGATGTGGATAGTGACTCGTGGGCATACGAGCATGGGTATGTGGCTGTAACTCCTTTGCAGTTGGATATGACCTCCTATGAGACCATGAAGAAGTTGGGTGGATTGATGGTTTAGGGACATTGGACGTGAATTTATGCGATATTACTTGATAGTAGGGGAGGCTTCGGGCGATTTACATGCTTCGAACCTGATGGCGGAACTGAAGCGGCAAGATGTGGAGGCTGAGTTCCGTTTCTACGGCGGCGACAAGATGGCTGCTGTGGGTGGGACGTTGGTGAAGCATTACAAGGAATTGGCATATATGGGTTTCATTCCCGTGTTGGTGCATCTGCCTCAGATTCTGCAGAATATGCGTCAGTGTAAGTCCGACATTGAGCAGTGGAAGCCTGATGTGGTGATTCTGGTGGATTATCCTGGCTTCAATCTTGATATTGCCAAGTTTGTGCATGAGAAGGGCATCTGCAAGGTCTATTATTATATCAGTCCTAAGATTTGGGCGTGGAAGGAATATCGTATCAAGAACATCAAACGGGATGTGGATGAGCTATTCTCGATTCTGCCGTTTGAAGTGCAGTGGTTTGACGAGAGAGGATACAAGGTGCATTATGTGGGGAATCCGTGTGTGGATGCTGTGGAGCATTGGAAGGAAGAGAGGGGAGAGGTTGATCATTTGGCAAAAAAGCAGATTGCCATTTTAGCAGGAAGCCGACGGCAGGAGATCAAGGATAACTTGCGGATGATGTTGACGTGTGCGTCGAAGTTTGAGGGGTATCGGCTAGTGATTGCTGGAGCACCTAACATCGAAGAGGCATATTATCAGAAGTATATCCCCAAGGGAATGGAGGTGGAGATACGCTTCGGACAGACGTATCAGGTGCTGAGTGAATCGGTGGCAGCATTGGTTACTTCAGGTACAGCCACATTGGAAACGGCGATACTGCGTGTACCTCAGGTGGTTTGTTATGCGACGCCTGTGGGCAAGTTGATCTCTTGGGTACGAAGCAAGGTACTGAAAGTGAAGTACATCTCGCTGGTCAACCTCATTGTGGACAGGGAGATTGTGCAGGAACTGGTGGCAGACCGCATGACGAAGGAGAATATCATCCAGTGTTTGGGTGACATTTTACCCGAAGGCAAGGCCCGTCAGCAGATGTTGGAGGATTATGAAGAGATGAACCGTATCTTGGGTGGCGCTGGCGCCAGCAAGAGAGCGGCAGAGGAGATGGTGAGACTGCTTAAGGCTTAGAGTTTAGCGTAAGATATGGAATACAAAACAACATACACAAAGGCTGAGATTGACGAATTGGTCAATTGGTTTGCCACTCACACGTTCGAGAAGGAGTTGGATCTGGGTGGTGGTCTCTACATCAAGAATTTGGATGAGACCATTCCACCCATGCTGCACGTGGCACAGACGAAGTACGATAACAAGACCTTCTCAGGGCAGATTCATCAGCTGTTTCGTATCAGGGAGGCATTGTTGAGTTCTGCCTCCACTCGATTGGTCAACTCTATGTAGTCCTCTACCGATAGTTCTTCTGGACGCTTCGTGAACATGGGGTCAGCCAGCATGGGAGAATCCTTCCCAAGTATCTGCTTCATGCCGTTGCGCATCATCTTGCGTCGCATGGTGAAGACGGTCTTGACGATGCGTCGGAACAGTTGCTCGTCACATCCGAGGGTCTCCTTCTTGTTGCGGATGAGGCGAATGACAGCACTCTTCACCTTGGGTGGAGGATTGAAGACATTCTCATGTACCGTGAACAGGTATTCCACATCGTACCATGCTTGGATGAGCACACTCAGCACACCATAAGTTTTGCCGCCTGGCGATGCAGCCATACGTTCTGCCACTTCCTTTTGTATCATGCCTGTACAACAGGGGATGATATTTCTGTTTTCCACCATCTTGAAGAAAATCTGTGAGGAGATGTTGTAGGGGTAGTTGCCGGTCAGCAAGAAAGGTTTCCCATCAAACACCTCCTGCAAGTCCATCTTGAGAAAGTCGCCCTCGATGATGTTGTCACCCAGTTGGGGGAAATGCTCATGGAGGTAAGGGACGGAATCGAAGTCAATTTCGACCACCTTGAAAGGGCGTCCCTTGGGAATGATGTATTGTGTGAGCACACCCATACCTGGTCCGACTTCGAGGATAGGAATGTCGGGGTAGGCATCGACCGTATTGGCAATTCGTTGTGCTACACTGAGGTCGGTAAGGAAATGTTGACCTAAGAATTTCTTCGGTTTTATGCTGTCCATGAAAAAAAATGTTGCTGATAGATGTTGAATTATGAATTATTTCGTAACTTTGTGGCTGCGTAAATGAATAATGTGTAGAATGCTTTGCGCTGCAAAGTTACAACTTTTCTTGATGAACAGCAACAAAACGCTAAAAAAGGCTATCAATATTGCCATACCCTTCGTGTTGGGAGGCGGCATTCTGTGGTGGATGTATCGTGATACGGACTTTCATGCGATGGAGGAGACACTCCTGCATGAGATGGATTGGGGGTGGATGCTCTTCTCGCTCGTGTTTGGTGTGACGGCTCAGTTGTTTCGTGGCATCCGCTGGAAACAGACCTTGGAACCTCTGGGCGAACACCCTCGCATGATGGATTGCATTCATGCCGTGTTCATCTCCTATGCCTCCAGCCTCGTCATTCCACGAAGTGGGGAATTGAGCCGATGTGGGGTGCTGGCGAGGTATGACGGCACATCGTTCATGAAGTCGTTGGGCACAGTGGTGACAGAGCGTGTGATTGACTCGTTGCTCATCCTGTTCATCACGTTGGTGGTCATCCTCTCGCAGGTGGCGATTTTCAGTTCGTTCTTTGACCAGACGGGCACGAATGTGGGGGACATCCTGCGTGGATTCACCACCACAGGTTACATTGTGACAGCCATTTGTCTGGTTATCACGTTGGGATTCCTCTGGATTCTCATGAAGCGTTTCACGTTCATGGAGAAACTCAAGGATATGGTGAACAAGCTGAAGGAGGGCATCCTCTCGCTGAGGGGCGTGAAGAACAAGGGGCTGTTTGGGTTCTACACCCTTGCCATTTGGGTCAGCTACTTCCTCCACTACTGGATCACGTTCCAGTGCTTCGACTTCACAGCCAACCTCAGCTTCACAGTGGCGATGGTGAGCTTCATTGTGGGCAGTATCTCTGTCATTGTGCCGACCCCCAACGGGGCAGGCCCTTGGCACTTTGCCGTGAAGACGATACTGATTTTGTATGGATTGGCAGATACGGATGCCGTCACCTTCGTGCTGATTGTCCACACGATTCAGACGGCGCTGGTGCCTCTGCTGGGCATCTTCTCGCTGGTCGCATTGAGTTTCCGGACACCTCAAAGAATTATTAATCATTAAATATCAAAGACTATGAATCCAATTGAAGAACTCTCTCCTAAAGGCGTGTGGAAGAATTTCTATGCGTTGACACAAATACCTCGTCCGTCGGGACATACGGAGCAGGTGGCTAAATTCCTGGTGGATTTTGCCAAGCAGCATGGTGCTGAGGCCTATATTGATGAGGCTGGCAATGTGTTGATGTCGAAGGGTGCCACCCCTGGTTATGAAGATCGTGCCACCACCGTGTTGCAGGCACACATGGATATGGTGCCTCAGAAGACCAAAGACAGCAAGCATAACTTCGAAACTGATCCGTTAGATGTCTATATCGATGGTGAATGGGTGACTGCTCGTGACACCACCCTGGGTGCTGACGACGGTATGGGTGTGGCAGCAGCCATGGCCATCATCGAGGATGACACAGTGGAACATGGCCCTATTGAAGTGCTCATCACCCGAGATGAAGAGACGGGTTTGGAAGGTGCGTTTGGCTTGAAGGCTGGCGTACTGAATAGCAAGTATATGCTGAATCTGGATTCTGAGGAGGAAGGTGAAATCACCATTGGCTGTGCTGGTGGTGTGGACATCCTTTGCCAGATGGAATATCAGGAGATGAATGTGGAGCCAGAGGGAATGCTGTGCTACGACATCGTCATCAAGGGACTCTTGGGTGGTCATTCTGGTCTTGAAATTCCTCTGGGACGTGCTAATGCCAACAAGTTGATGGCTCGTCTGCTCTTTGCTGTGGTCAACACCAACATGGCTTGGTTGTGCAGTTGGCACGGAGGCAATATGCGCAATGCTATCCCTCGTGAGTGCGAGGCGAAAGTGCTGGTGCCTCAGGCGATGAAGGACGAGTTCTTGGCAATGGTGGAGAAGTGCAAGCAGACCTTCATGGAAGAGTATAAGGACATCGAAACAAAGGGTTTCCTGCTGACGGCTACGCAAGTGGAGGAGATACCTGCCAAGACCATTCCGGAAGATATTCAGGAGAACCTCATCAATGCCGTAATGGCTGCGCATGATGGTGTGTTGCGCTACACACCTTCTATGCCCGAACTGGTGGAGACTTCCTGCAATTTGGCCATCATCGACATCGCTGACGGAAAGGCTGAAATCATCACGCTGGCACGTTCGTCTCAGGACAGCATGAAGCAGTATCTCTGCAACCAGTACATCGCCTGCTTCTCGATGGCAGGTATGGAGGTGAAACTCGAAGGTGGATACAGCGGTTGGCAGCCCAATCCGAAGAGTCCGCTCGTGGAGATGATGTCCGACATCTACGAGAAGATGTATGGCAAACGCCCTGTGGTGGGAGCCTGTCATGCAGGATTGGAGTGCGGCATCATCGGCGTGAACTACCCTGAGATGGATATGGCAAGTTATGGTCCCACACTGGTCAGCCCTCACACTCCCAACGAAGCATGTCTCATTTCCTCTGTTGAGCGATTCTACAACTTTACACTTGAAATATTGAAGAACATTCCAAAGAAATAAGCACGATGGCACTGAACAAGAACAAAGATTTGAAGCTGTATTACAGCATCGGCGAGGTGGCACAGATGTTTAACGTGACGGAAACTCTCCTCCGTTTCTGGGAAAAGGAATTTCCCACCATCAAGCCGCAGAAGGCGGGTCGTGGCATCCGTCAGTATACGAAAGCCGACATCGAACAGGTGAGGCTCGTCTATCACCTCGTGAAAGAACGTGGTATGACCCTGCAAGGTGCACGTGACACCATCAGGCGTGACAAGAGCAAGACCGTCAATCGCAATATTGAGGTCATCGAAAAACTGAAAGACATCCGTTCAGAACTTCAAGCCATCGGCAGAGACCTTAACGGACTCGTGTAGGGTAGGTGAGGAGAAATCCTCACCTACTTTTTTGTAAATAAGTGTCATCACTCTTCTTCCATCAACACTTTCAACTTCCTCACGAGTTTCTCCACAAATGTAGGTGTTTTCGGTTCTTCATCCATCTCTTCTTCCGTCTCAGCGCACTCCGGCTCGTCCTCAACATCTACAGTTGCTTGAGGTTTTTCCATAACTGGCTCATTTTCTTTTGATGATTCATGAGTGCACGAATAGAACTTGTCACGCAAATCTTTCAATCGCTTCTTCTCGTCCTGTTTAGCATGATCCGCCTCCGTTCCATTCTCTTCCTCATCCTGGTCAAAGCCAGTTGCCACCACAGCCACCTTGATTTCGTCACCCAATGTGTCATCAGGATAATGTCCCCACAACACATCCAGATTCTCGTCAAAGTTCTCCATGAACTCACTGATTTCCTCCAGTTCATCCATACGAGCAGGATTCTGATTGCCGCTATACACGATATAGAGCAAGCGGCGAATCTTCTGCTTCTCCACATTCGCTACAAGTGGTGAACTAATGGCCTCTGACAGTGCCTTGAAGATGCGCTTCTCTCCACTCGCCTTAGCCACTGATACCAAGGCTGCACCACCATCTTTCATGACTGTACGCACATCGTTGTAATCTCGATTGATACTACCTTTCACGGTGATGATTTCAGCAATCGTCTTTGTAGCAATGGTCAGCACTTCATCCGCCTTCTTCAATCCCTCCTCCAGCGTCAAATTATTAAATCGCTCATTCTCCAGCAGCTTCTGGTTGTTGATGACAATCAGCGAATCCACACATTTCTTCAGTGCATCCATGCCCAACAGAGCCTTGTCCATCCGTTTACGCATTTCCATCTTGAACGGAAGCGTCACCACCCCCACAGTCAAGATGCCCATTTCCTTTGCCACACGGGCAATCACTGGGGCAGCACCTGTTCCGGTACCGCCACCCATACCAGCTGTGATAAACACCATCTTCGTCTCATCACCAAACATCGCCTTGATGTCATCAATGCTCTCCTCTGCCATTTCACGTCCTAGTTCAGGAATACCTCCTGTACCCAGACCTGGCCCGATCTGCATCTTGTTAGGCACCAAGTTTGCTTTCAGCACTTGACTGTCCGTGTTCGTCACCAGAAAAGACACGTTCTTCACGCCCTCTTCCCACATGTGTTGCACAGCATTTCCGCCACCGCCCCCTACGCCGATGACCTTGATAATTCTCTCCGACTTGTCCTCAATGGGAAAGTTGAAAGGAGGCAATTCTTCCTCTTTCATCATTCAATTCTCAGATTTTAAACATTAAACAATCATTTTAGCCAACCCTCATCGGTTGGCTTCTCACTTTATCATATATTCTCGGGCACAAAGTTACAAAAAGAATGAAACATTTACAAAAATGTTCCCTTCTTTTTTTGACAAAACTAAAATAATTTTCTGCGTTCCCCTAAAAAGGGCACTCGAGTCAAATGATGCAATGACTCGAGTCAAGTGACAAATTGACTCGAGTGAAGGATTTTGGAGGCTTACCGACATTTGGCTTTATCTAACACCAAGAAAGAGGGTATGTCGAATGTGACATACCCTCTTGGATGATAGATATAATTGATATCCTTTTATTTCTTCAGCAGTCGCAGATAGTAGAGGCCTGGGCACATGGTGGTGGGCGATGCTACGATGCGGAAGGTGAGCTGGGGCTTCATCTTGCCAGTCTTGGAGTCGATGAGGAGGTCATCTGGGATGGGGTATTCGACATTGAAGAAGCCTTGTTCGTCAGCACCACGCATACGTTGCTGGATGGTGATTTCGCCCAGCTTCTCATCATCAAGATAGATGGTGGCTGTGCGACCACGATCAGAGGTGATGAAGCGGAGCAGGAGCGTGAGGTCGGTTTGAAGTCCCTTGTTCTCGATGACATACTGAATGAACTCGCCATTCTTGGCATCACGATAGTTCTCGCCACGATAGCTGCCGCTGGTGGAACCCGTGGAATACTTGGCCTCGTGCCCTGCTTCACTCTGCTGTTCGCCAGTGGCTACGTAGTCAAGGGTGCGAGCTTGAAGAGCCTGTTCTTCTGCATCCTTTCTACCCATGTCTGAGTTGGCGTAATCCTCCTTCGTACCTTGGAAGAAGTAGCAGGAGTAGCGTGAATGCTGGATGCTGTAGAAAGGTTCGAGAGGCAGGACGCCCTTGTCAGTCGTGAGAGTGAAGCTCAGTTTGCTGAGGTCTTTTGTTTGGATGTTGTTGAGCACCTCAGAACGATTGCCGATGAGGAGTGGGGCAGAAGAGAGGGGCTTGGCAGAGGAACGTGCGCCAGGAGAGTGATCCATACGTCCCTCACCTCCGTATTCATTCGGCAGTTGAGCCTCAGTTTCTGTGCGTGCAGCGAGGAGGATTGGACCATACTTGAAAGCGATGTAGCTCTTGTAGTCGGGGCATTCCTCATAACGAAGTGTCATAGGGAGGTTCACTTCCACTACTTCACCTGCCTTCCATTTCTTTGTCTGATAAGTGTAAGAAGCCTTACCATCAGCACTTGCCCATGCTGGCTTGCGGATGGCGAGGGTGAACTTGCCACCCTTTGTGATGGTCAATTTCGTCTTCTGTTCGTAAGGGAACTTGGTCTCCTGACGGATGCCAAACTTCTTACTGTTCAGTTCGCTGGCTGTAAAGAGATTCACGTAGAGCGTATCGTTAGTCGTGCTATGCGTGTAGATGAAATGTCCGTACTTGCTGTGGTTCTCCATACCTGTGCCGACACAGCACCACATGCCCTGATTCACCTGCGAATAGATGCGATAGGAGAGGGGACGGAGGGATGTAAAATAGACGTAGCCACCCGTCTTGGGGTCTTGGGTGGACATGATGTGGTTCCACATCGTTGCCTCGTAGAAGTCGGCATACTTTGCTTCGTGGGTGTCATCGAAGAGGTCTTCAGTGAGTTTCAGCATGTTGTTCGAGTTACATGACTCAGGACCCTCCATATTATCAATGTATAAGTGTCCGTTCTGATGGTTCTGGAAGTGCTCGCTGATGGAGTTTCCACCGATGCAGACGGTGCGGTTTTGTGCCACATCTGTCCAGAAGTTCAGCACGGCATTGCGATAATCCGTCAAGGTCTTGTCCTCCTGCCAAGCACGTTCGAAGCCGATGTACTTAGGCACCTGGGTGTTGGCGTGTTTACCATCGAGGAAGGTCGGATTGAAGGTCTTCATGCCGTCAATCATCTGACGGTGGCTGTACTTCTTGGCTCCATCCAGATACTTCTTGTCGCCAAAGAGCTTGTAGGCATCCACCAGCGTCTCGTTCATGCCGCCATGTTCCCAACCGAGCACCTGTTGCATCTGCTCGTCAGAAAGCTTGCTCACCAAGTTCACGCTCCAGTCGCTGAGTCCCCTGAAGAGTTCCAACGCCAATTTGCTGTCGGCATAGAGATATGCATCACGCAAGCCTGCCAACACCTTGTGCTGACAATAGAAAGGCACCCATCCGCCCGATTTACGGAACTCCGAGAAGTCTCCTGCATACAGTGCCATCCAAGCATGATTGAGAGGCTGTCCACCAATGAAGCCTTTCAGCCCCTTCGTGTCATCTTTGTAGGCATCTTGACAATCCTTCATGATGTTGAGGCAATAGTTGAGGCGCTCCAGCATCTTTGCCTTTGTGCTCGCATTGTTGGATGCTGCATAAGCGAGGGCAAGCGCACTTACATAGTGTCCGCCAACATGTCCGCTGAGGTCGAAACCGGCATCGCCACCCCAGTTGGGGAAGTTGGGGTGCTTCTCCTCCCATCCGTTATACTTGGAAGAAGCATTCTTGGAAAGGCCTGCCTGACGGATGAACGGAGTCATCAGACGGTCAGCATCATACTCCAGAAGGAGCTTGTCGTTTGTCTCCATCATGGTCTTCATTGGACCATCGAGCAGCGTCACCTCTTCGAGGTTGAAGTGCTGTGGATAGATTTCGCTTTGTGCGGCAGCATCATTGGCACAGAATGTGAGAGCCGTTGCCGCCATAGTGATAGATAGAAATTTCTTCAACATAGATGTGTTTGAGTAAAGTTTTAGAATTTGGGTACAAAGGTACGATTTTTGTGCCAAATAGCCTTGCAATGGTGTTACA
>JAGAAZ010000102.1 GCA_017614895.1 Bacteroidaceae bacterium
GTTGACATTTCGCTGCACACCCTTCTCATCCTGCAGGGCAGAATTGAGCAACTGTTCGGCAACCTGGTCACTCATTTCATCCTTCTTCTGTTTGGGTTGAGGTTGCTGCTGTTGCTTTTGCTACTCCTCATCCTTCTTCTGCTGGTCTTGCTTTTGCTGATCCTGCTTCTGCTGCTGTTGCTGCTTGTCCTGATCTTGCTTGTCTTTGTTCTTGTCATCGTTACCTCCACCACCATTCTGTTGCTGCTGGTTTTGGTTCTTCTTCAACTGATGCTGTGCCATCGCCAGATTATAGCGGGTCTCATCATCATTGGGGTTACAACGTAAGGAACTCTTATAATAATCGACAGCCCGTTGGAAGGCAGCCACCGCATTACCTCCTTGCTGACGTGTTGCCGCCATACCCTGTGCATACCAGATATTGCCCATATTGTGGAAGTTGCGTGCCTTGCGCATCGGGTCGTTGGTGCCAATGGAGTCGGCTTTCATGTAGTTCTCAAAAGCGGTCGAGTCCTTCATCTGCATCACATAGGCATTGCCCAGATTGTAGTATGCTTCAAACGAAGGATTCTTAGCTATCGACTTCAAATACATCGTCTCCGCCTTGTCGTATTGCTTCTCGCGATATGCCTTGTTGCCCATACGGATAAAATCGCGGGCACTCTGAGCCATCATCGGCAACACCATCATCATCAATAATATGCTAAAGATATATCTTCTCATCTTCTCTGATACACTTGAATGGGTTGTTAACTAAACAGTTTGAACTTTCCGAACCAATGATTCTTCCGTTCCATGATGCAGAGTTCTGCCACCAAGACGATAAACAACAACAATGCCACCGCCACAAACTGCTCATCATATTCGGAGTACATTGACTGCGAGATGTCTTCCTTCTGCATCTTTTCGATTTCCTTTTCCAACAGCGACTGCGCCAGATTGGTCTGATCCACATGCACATACAAGCCACCACCTGCCTGTGCGATGTTCTTTCCTATCTGTTCGTTCAACTTGGTCGTCACCACATTGCCAGAGAGGTCTCGCTTGTAGGTTCCATCATTCATGGGAATCGGGCCACCCTGCTCTGTTCCCACAGAAAGGACAAAAATCTGGATACCTTCCTTGCGTGCCTCTTTGGCAGCCTCAATAGCACCTTCTTCATTGTCTTCCGCATCAGTGATCAAGATGAGCGCACGACCCACATTCTTATCTTCTTTTTTCGAGAAACCAGCCGTAGCACGAGTGATCGCCTCAGCCAGATTCGTTCCCTGAATGGCGATGGTGGCAGGGTTGAGCTGGTCAAGGAACATCTTGGCAGAGACATAGTCGCTGGTCATCGGCAACAACGTGATGGCACTTCCTGCAAACGCCACCAGCCCCACCTTATCTTCATCAAACTGCTCAATGAGTTTGCTGACAATCATCTTCGACTTGTCCAATCGGCTTGGACTTACATCCTGACACAACATCGAGTTGGACACATCGACAGCAATCGCCACCTCGATACCAGAACGCTTCACTTCCTCATTCCTGGTACCGAATTGGGGACGTGCCAGCACCACAGCCATCAATCCCACCGCCAGCATCATCAAGGAGAACTTGACGTGACGGCGCATAGGTGATACATCTGGCATCAGGCTACGCATCAGTTCTGGGTCACCAAACACCTTGATTTGCTTCTTCATCCTGTACTGCACCAGCACATACACAGCGGTGAAAACAGGAATGAGAATCAACAGATATAAATATATTGGACTTGCAAATCTAAACATAAGCTTCTCAATTTAGGGCAGTCTCTTCAGCACCACCGTTCTCAACAAAATCTCCAGCAACAAGACCACCAATGCCGCAAGGGCGAATGGCTGGTACAACTCTCCACGACGGCTGAACTGCTTGACATTGAACTTAGTGCGTTCCATCTTGTCGATATCCTGATAGATAGCATCCAATTCCGCATTCTTTTGTGCTCGGAAGTACTGACCACCTGTCTCAGTGGAGATCTTGGTCATCGTCTGTTCATCAATCTCGACAGGCAACATCGCCGTTCCACCCGTTGGCAGCGGATAGGGAGCCATACCGTTGCGACCAATGCCAATCGTATAGATACGGATACCATATTTCTTGGCAATCTCAGCTGCTGTCTGCGGAGAGATATTGCCCGAATTGTTCACGCCATCTGTCAAGAGGATAATCACTTTTGACTTCGCCTGACTCTCCTTCAATCGGAGGATGGCATTCATGATACCATCGCCTATCGCAGTTCCGTCATCTATGACACCACGAGCTGCCATATTGCAATCCACGCTGTTGTAGAGATTCATCAGCACAGTATGGTCAGTCGTCAAAGGGCATTGTGTGTAAGCTTCTCCTGCAAACATCGTCAGACCCATATTGTCGTTGGGACGCTTCTCTATAAACTTCTGTGCAATCTCCTTCAATGCCTCCACACGATTGGGCTTGAAATCTTGTGCCAACATGGAAGTCGACACATCCACTGCCAGCATGATGTCAATACCTTCCACATCAGTGTCGCTCCACGAGTGCTTGCTCTGTGGACGTGCCAAGATGCACACCACCAACGAAATCAAGATGATGCGCAACAGGAAGGGGAAATGCATCAGGTATAGACGGAATGTCTTGGGCACCTTCACATACTTCGTCGTATCAGGCACCTTCAGCGATGGCAGACTCTGCTTGAATCGCATGACATACCACACGATGTAAGGCACAAGCACCAACAGCAACAGGAAGAATAAAGGATTCTTGAATTCCATCTTATAACGTCAACATATATATTCTATATCCAACAAATATCAATACACCCAGCAATACCAAGCTTGCCACCACAATAGAGCCAATCAGCGTCCACTTGGCAATCTTCGAACGCTTTTCCTCCACTACAATCACTTCGGGTTGCGGTTTCTGTTCGGGTTCTTCCAACTTGGTCTGGTTGATATACTCAATGGCACTCACCAGATTGCGGTCGTTCTCATTGATGAGGGTGCTGTACTTGGCAAACTTCACCAAGTCAGCCGTCTGGAAGAGTTCACGCAGTTCGTTGATGGCATCCTCGTCGTTCACCTCCTGCAATTTCTGGATAATCTCGTAGGAGGTCATCTCCATCGCATTGAAACCATAACGCTCCTTGATGTAATTACGCAGGGTATCTGTCAGCTGTGTGTAGTACTCCTTGGAGTCCTCACTCTGCCACATCTTCTCTTCCTTGATTTGTGCAATCTTCTCCATCGCCACCTTGTGGGGAGGTTGACGACGCTTGTTGCGGATGCGACGAATGATGGGCTTGTTGGTCTTCAAGCGATAAATCACATAACCCAGCAAACCGCCAATCAGCAATGCCAAGACAAAGAACCAGATGACTTCTTCCCACTCCGCCCAGTCGAACGGAGGAGCCAGTTCCTCCTTGATGCCAAAGATGCTATCGCCATGAAGTGTGTCAATCTCAAAGGTCAGCACCTTCAATGCCAACTTCCTCGAATGATATTCCTTACCATCCACCTTTACATCCATCGTCGGCATCAGATAGAGCGCCGAGTCGAAAGAAGTGAAATAGTAGCGCCGGGAAAGCATCATGCGCTTGCCATCATTCAGGAAACTCGTGTCAGCCTTTTCTGCACGAACAAACTCAATGCCAGGAGCAACCTGCTGCAAAGAGTCCCACTCGGGCAGTTCCACATTCGACTTGGCATCGGCACTCACCTCCACGGTCATACCAATCCGCTGACCAATATAGATGTCTGCCGAGTCCAATTTGGCATCCACAGTCACTTGAGCGTTCACTTTCGCAAAACACATCAAGCAGCAGATAGGCAATATAATATAATTTTTCATTAGATTCATCAACTCCTTCTCCTAAACAAATTCATCAAAGCTTTCACATAGTCTTCATCCGTTCTGACGGAGATGTTATCAATGTTCGACTTCGTGAATGCATTCTTCAACCATGATTGATGACTTACCCACCATTCGTGATGAGCACGTCGAACAGCACTGGACGAAGTATCGATGA
>JAGAAZ010000012.1 GCA_017614895.1 Bacteroidaceae bacterium
ATTTTGACTGCAAAGTTACAACCTTTTCCTATCTTATACAATACCTAGAAGTCAGTAATTGACTCATTTTATATAAATATAATCAAATTCTTGTTTATCAAGTCATGTTTTTTCATTACCTTTGTAGCCGAATTTCAATCGATTGAATGATCATTATATATTATGGAAAGAAAAGTTGCTTTAATTACAGGTATCACTGGTCAAGACGGTTCATACCTTTCGGAGTTTCTTCTGGCGAAGGGCTATGAAGTTCATGGCACCATCCGCCGTTCTTCTGTCGATTATCGTGAGCGCATTGCTCATCTCGAAGGCACTCCCAATTTTCACCTTCACTATGCCGACTTGGGCGACTCCATGTCAATGCTCCAAGTGATTAGCAAAGTGAAACCTACAGAGATTTACAACCTTGCAGCTCAGTCGCATGTGCAGGTCAGTTTTGACTCTCCTGAGTTTACAGCTGATGTAGATGCTGTGGGTGTGCTCCGTGTTCTGGAGGCTGTTCGTCTTTGTGGTTTGGCAGACAAGTGCCGCATTTACCAGGCTTCCACTTCTGAGTTGTATGGAAAAGTGGAGGAAGTCCCTCAGAATGAGAAAACGCCATTCCATCCATATTCTCCATACGCAGTAGCAAAGCTCTACGGTTTCTGGATTGTGAAGGAGTATCGCGAGGCATACAATATGTACTGTTGTTCAGGTATCTTGTTCAATCATGAATCAGAGCGTCGTGGTGAAACATTCGTGACTCGTAAGATTACATTGGCTGCTGCCCGTATTGCTCAGGGAAAGCAAGAGAAGCTTTATCTTGGTAACCTATCATCCCTTCGTGATTGGGGTTATGCCAAGGACTATGTGGAGTGTATGTGGTTGATTCTTCAACAGGAGAAGCCTGAAGACTTTGTGATTGCGACGGGTGTGCAGCACTCTGTCCGTGAGTTCGCATATTATGCTTTCAAAGCTGCTGGCATTGAACTGAAATTCGAAGGCGAAGGTATGGATGAGAAGGGTATCTGCATCGCTGGTCCTGAGAATCTGGTTGGCAAGACGCTCGTTGAGGTGAGTGCAGACTTCTATCGTCCAACCGACGTGGTGAACCTTTGGGGCGATCCAACAAAGGCAAAGGAAAAGCTTGGCTGGAATCCTCAGACCACATCTTTTGAACAACTCGTCTCCATCATGGTGAAGCATGATATGGAAAAAGTGGCAGCCGACCATGTGGCATCTGTGATGCGTACGAACTTGGCTGAATATCTAGAAAAGGGACTTGTGAAGTAATAGCACTATGGTATTAGAGAAAAACGCTAAGATATTTGTAGCAGGCCATCATGGACTGGTGGGTTCTGCTATTTGGAATAACCTCAAGGCTCGCGGTTACGAGAACCTTGTAGGAAAGTCGCACGCTGAATTAGATTTGCTTGACCCTGTAGCAGTGAAGGCATTCTTTGATGAGGAACAGCCCGATGCTGTTGTGCTCGCAGCGGCTCACGTGGGTGGTATTATGGCAAATTTGCAATATCGTGCTGATTTCATCTATCAGAATTTGCAGATCCAGCAGAATGTCATTGGTGAGGCATGGAAGCATGGCGTGAAAAAACTCCTCTTCCTGGGTTCTACTTGCATATATCCAGGTGAGGCTCCGCAGCCAATGCCAGAAGATTGCCTGCTGACTTCTCCACTTGAATACACCAATGAGCCATATGCCATTGCCAAGATTGCAGGTTTGAAGATGTGCGAATCTTTCAATCTTCAGTATGGCACCAACTATATCGCTGTGATGCCTACTAATCTCTATGGACCCAACGATAACTTTCATCTCGAAAATTCGCACGTACTTCCTGCCATGATTCGCAAAATTCATCTGGCCAAGTGCTTGAATGAAGGTGATTGGGATGCTGTCCGTAAAGACCTTGGCCTTCGTCCTGTCTCCATGAAAGTGCCTAAGATGATTGATGGACAAGGCGCACAGAATGAATCATCTTCGCAAGCAACCCAGACTATCATGGCCACTGCTATGAGTGACGAGATGACTATCTTGCAAGTCCTCCGCCACTACGGTATCACGCCAGAAGCAGTTACCCTCTGGGGCACAGGAGCACCGATGCGTGAGTTCCTTTGGAGTGAGGAAATGGCAGATGCCTCTGTATATTGCCTCCTAAATGTAGATTTCAAGGATGTGGTTGAAAAGAGTGATTTCAAAGTGAATCGTGATGGCATTAAGGAAATCCGAAATTGTCACATTAACGTAGGAACAGGCAAGGAAATCTCCATCAAAGAAGTAGCTGAACGTATTATGAAGGAAATTGGATTCAAAGGTGCACTCCGCTGGGACGCCACCAAACCTGATGGTACGCTGAAGAAACTGACCGACGTTTCTAAACTTCATCGTCTTGGCTGGCACCACACCATTGAAATTGACGAAGGCATCCATCGCCTTTACGAGTGGTATCTTCAAGGCATCTGTATCAACCACAAGCAAGGATAAGTATCCATTGATTATAATAAAGAGAGGGGTGGACAATTCGTTCACCCCTCTCTTATTCGCTATGAAAAAGCGTTACTTTTCCAATGATTATATTTATATTCCACGTCCATGACAGTTCTTGTATTTTTTGCCACTGCCACATGGACATGGATCATTTCTGCCAATCTTTGGACCATTGTTTACAATGGGAGCGATGGGTTGGCGAGCACGAGTGTCGGTTTGTGCTGCCTGTGCCTGCTGACGCTGGGTCTCAGATAGTTCATCGAGATTCTGGTGGGTTTCGGTGAGGTGCTGATGACTCGGCTCTTCCATGGATGAAGCTGGTGCCTGATGCACGTCACGTTCTTCGGCGATAGGAATGGAGCAACGCATGAGGACAGAGATAGTACCATCATTGATTTCATTGACCATCGTGTCGAAGAGGTTGACTGACTCCAGTTTGAAGATGAGCAGTGGATCTTTCTGCTCATAGGAAGCGTTCTGTACGGATTGCTTCAGCTCATCAAGGGCACGGAGATTCTCTTTCCATGCATCGTCAATGGTGTGGAGCAGGATGGCTTTCTCGAAGGCAACAAGGATGGAGTTACCTTCGGTTTCGTATGCTTCTTTAAGCGGAATGCTAATCTGGTAAACACGGCGTCCGTCAGTAATAGGCACAAGGATGTTCTCGTACTTCTGTCCACTGTTCTCATACACCTGTTTAATGACTGGGAATGCCACAGAGGCAAGACGGGCTGAGCGCTTCTTGAAGGAGTCAATCACGATGTCGAAAGCCTGATCTTCGAGTTTCTCACGACTCTCATTCTCGAATGTTTCCATATCGAATGGTATCTCCATCGCAAAGATACGCAGGAAATCTTCCCTGCAGCTTTCATAGTCACCATTGCTAAGAATGTGCACTACACGGTCCCAAATCATGTTGGAGATGTCCATACCGATACGTTCTCCCATGAGGGCGTGACGACGGCGTTCGTAGATGACTTTACGCTGTTTGTTCATCACGTCATCGTATTCGAGCAGACGCTTACGAATACCGAAGTTGTTTTCTTCGACCTTCTTTTGGGCACGCTCAATACTCTGATTGATCATCTTATGTTCAATCATCTCTCCATCCTCAAAGCCGAGGCGGTCCATCACTTTTGAGATGCGGTCACTGGCAAAGAGACGCATGAGTTTATCCTCGAGAGATACATAGAATACAGAAGAACCTGGGTCTCCCTGACGACCAGAACGGCCACGCAACTGTCTATCCACACGACGGCTCTCATGACGTTCTGTACCGATGATGGCAAGACCGCCAGCCTCCTTTACTTCGTCAGAAAGCTTGATATCGGTACCACGACCTGCCATGTTAGTGGCAATAGTTACAGCACCCAGCATCTTCTCCTCTTTGGTGCCATCCTCTTTGATGACTTCGCCAAGGTTGCTTTGACCAGCCAATGCCACGATGTCTGCTTCCTTCTGGTGCAACTTTGCGTTGAGCACTTGGTGTGGTATCTTGCGCATGGAGAGCATACGGGAAAGCAACTCAGAGATTTCCACCGATGTGGTACCCACAAGGGTAGGACGACCACTGTTGCGCATCTTCACAATTTCCTCAATCACAGCATTATACTTCTCACGATTGGTTTTATACACACGGTCGTTCATGTCAATACGGGCAATCGGACGGTTGGTCGGTATTTCCACTACATCCAATTTGTAGATGTCCCAGAATTCACCTGCTTCCGTTATAGCTGTACCTGTCATACCTGCCAACTTATGATACATGCGGAAGTAGTTCTGCAAGGTGATGGTGGCGAAAGTCTGAGTAGCAGCCTCCACCTTCACACGTTCCTTGGCCTCGACTGCTTGATGAAGTCCGTCGCTCCAACGGCGACCTTCCATAATACGACCTGTTTGTTCATCGACAATCTTTACTTCGCCATCCATGATGACATAATCGTCATCTTTCACAAACATCGTATATGCTTTCAGCAACTGCTGGATGGTATGGACACGTTCTGCCTTCAGCGCATAATCTTGCATGAGGGCATCTTTCTTAGCGAGCTTGTCGTCTTCGTTCTCAAACTTTTCGTTTTCGAGTTCAGCAAGTTGTGTGGTGATGTCAGGAAGTACGAAGAATTTATCGTCCTTCACGATGTTGGCAATAAGTTGGTTACCCTTATCGGTCATCTCCACCGACTTCAACTTCTCATCCACCACGAAGAACAATGGCTCAATAGCTTCTGGCATACGGCGGTTGTTGTTCTCCATGTAAATTTCCTCCGTCTGGAGAAGTCCCGTCTTGATACCTGGTTGTGAGAGGAACTTAATGAGTGCATTACTCTTCGGCAAACTCTTATAAGCACGGAAGAGTGAAAGGAAACCTGCCGTCACATCTTCCTTGTTGTCTGACTCAATGAGTTTCTTGGCTTCTGACAGATAGTTCTGTGCCAAACGACGTTGTGCCTCCACCAACTGCTCCACAATAGGGCAGTATTCCTCAAACATCTGCACATCGCCCTTCGGAATAGTACCAGAAATGATGAGTGGGGTACGGGCATCGTCAATGAGCACGGAGTCCACCTCATCGACAATGGCATAATTGTGAATGCGCTGTACAAGGTCTTTGGGCGCCATCGCCATATTGTCACGCAGATAGTCGAAACCGAACTCATTATTAGTACCAAAAGTGATATCTGCTTGATAAGCTCTGCGACGTTCCTCAGAGTTGGGCTGATGTTTGTCGATGCAATCTACGCTCAAACCATGGAACATATAGAGTGGACCCATCCACTCAGAGTCACGTTTAGCGAGGTAGTCATTGACTGTCACCACGTGCACACCATTGCGTGAAAGGGCATTGAGAAACACTGGTAAAGTAGCCACAAGGGTCTTACCTTCACCCGTTGCCATCTCAGCAATCTTGCCTTGATGCAGTACGATACCACCGAACAACTGCACGTTGTAGTGAATCATGTTCCAAGTCATCTCGTTGCCACCTGCAACCCAATGATTGTGCCAGATAGCTTTGTCGCCATCGATGTCCACGAAGTCATGATCAATGGAAAGGTCGCGGTCAAAGTCGGTGGCAGTCACGATGACATCGCCGTTCTCTGCCTCCGCAAAACGACGGGCTGTGTCCTTCACAATAGCATATACCGTAGGCAACACCTCTGTCAGACCCTCTTCAAAAAGATCGAGCACTTCCGCCTCTTTCTTGTCAATCGCCTCAAAGATAGGTTGGCGTTTATCAATCTCTGTCTGTTGAATCTGTTCTTTCAGTTCGGCAATTTCCGCACGTTTATCCTTTACTTTATCTTGTAACTGTACTTTGATCTCATCGACTTTAGCACGAAGGTCATCGTTGCTAAGTTTCTGAATCTCTGGCTCCACAGCAAGCACCTGTTCTACAATTGGTCGAATCTCCTTGATGTCGCGAGCCGCCTTGTTTCCAAACAGTGCGCTAAGAAGCTTGTTTAATGAAAATCCCATATATGTTGTTTTGTTTTTAGTTCTTAAATGATGAAAAATGTCCAGCGTGTGGGCTGGTTAGAAGAGTGGGGGTGTTGAGCAAGCATTGGGTGCTCTGATGCGGATGTGATGTGCCACGGTTGGCGCAATGCAATCCACAGTGACAGGTGTTGCCACCTTCTCTGCCTTTATAGTATATCCAAAGAAAATCAAAGGAAACTCGAAGAAGGAGTCACGTTGCATCCGTTTGGTGCCTCGGTCTTCATCCACAATATTCCATCCTGGCGAAACCTGAACAATGATGTCTCCCGAACATTTAGGATTGAAGCCATTGCGGATGGTGCTGATGCCAGGAGTCCATGCTCCTTGTGTGATACGATGAGATGTAAAGACATCCCTAACACCGCTGAATTGGAAGAGAAAGTCTTCGCAATGTTCCAGTACCTCTGCCAGCTTCAGCTGTTTCTGCTCCAAGAGTTTATGGTTCAGGTAGAATTGGTTACCATAACAGCTTTCTACATACTGCCCATTGCCATACATGGCGCAAAGGTACATGTTCAGCAGAGTGCCACAACGGTTGATGTTGAACTCGCCTGTAGGTATGCGGTAAGTTGCCAATTCCTCTGAGTTATCCACCTCGTCATATCCAGTGGAGGTGATATAGATAAGAGTCCTGTCTAATCCTACAAACTGATCAATCTTCTGCAACAACGTGGACAATTCCTCATCCAGACGGATGTATGTGTCTTGCAGCTCAGTGGTGGTGCTCACAGTGTTGTCAGCATGGAAATCCCCCGCATAGTAGCAGATAGACAGGAAGTCTGTCACCTCATCCATTCCAGCACGACCATTCTCGATACAGGAACGTGCTGCCTTTGTCACTTCCTCATTGACCAAGCCAGAGGTTTTGAACACTCTGAATCGGCTGCTACCAGTGAAAGGATGCGAGAAGGATTTCTGCGTGGTGGTCAGATAATAGTTATATGTTCCAACAACGTCGTTCTTCGGTGTCCATGTCAGCGAAGAGATTCTATCCGCGATGGAACCTCCATCCAAATAGTGGAACCATGAAGGAGTCTCTCCGTAATAAGTCGTTCCAGCCCACTTGCCGCTTTGGGTATCAATCCACATCGCCCAATCAGCCGCATGACCTGCCGCCAATATGGCTGCCTCCCGATAAGGTGCCACGCTATAAACATAAGCCTTGCCTTTTGTGGCAGCTTTCAGTTCATCGCCAATGGTGCTGACTAAGAGGTTCTTGGGAGATGAGCAATCAGTGGTGTTCACACCCCTATGACTGCGGTCATCCACACAATAGTTCGTGTGCAGTTCAGCACGACTCATCCATTCCTCGGCAATAATGCCATGATTGTAAGGAACGGTACCTGTCACCACCGATGCAATAGCTGATGCACGGTCAACAGGGGAGTGCTGATATTGTACGTTTGAATATACCTGCCCCTTTTCCAACAACAGCTTGAAACCACCGTCGCCATACAGCGGCATAAACGCGTTCAGATAGTCAGAACGGAGCTGATCAATAGAGATGCCTACAACCAATCGTGGCACAGAGCCTGTCTGTGCCATCGTGCCAGCCATTGCAATGGAGGCAAAGAACGTTGTAAGTATCTGTTTCTTCATCTTGTGCTATGATATGCGAAGTGAGCTTGAGATAGTGCTCTGACTAACAAACTAAGTGCCACCAGCCACATGGCGATGTTGAAGGACTGCGGACATACTGCCATTGTCACTAAAAATCCTGCCGTTACTGCCAAATTGACGTATGAGAGCAGATTTCGTTTTCCTTTCTTATAACAATAGAACAGCCATCCAGCATAGAAGAGTGGGAGAGGGTTGAAGAGGATCACGAGCCAGTTGCTATCCACAGCTGGATGTTCCGACAGGAAGAAGAGGAACGCCACCAGCAATCCAGCCAATCCTTGACAGGTATGGAGGACCACATCCAACCACACCGTGATTCGTTTCCGTTTCAATTCCTTGAGAAATAGTCCAATCGTACCCAGCAACAGCAACGAGAACACGAACAGGGGAGAGCCTAACACGTAAGCTTCGTCTGGTGCATTGGTGTCTTCCAACACGCTGCTTCTCCCAGACACATATTCAAGCCGTTCGCCATTGCTCTTCACGATATATGCACCATCCGATTCTGTTTTGAA
>JAGAAZ010000103.1 GCA_017614895.1 Bacteroidaceae bacterium
AAAAGTGAAAAGTGAAAAATATAAATTACAAGGCTTGGGTGGACACAAAAAAGGACTGCTTTTCTCACGAAGAGCAGTCCCAAACCAATAAAAATCAATTTACCAATATATAGTAGAAAGAGAGAGAAAATCGAATGCAGAATGAAATAAACTCGTTTATTTCTTATGCTGAGATGCATCCTCTCTTATGTAAAGAGAGAGAAAATCCTTTACCTGCGTCCACCGCCTGTACGTCCACCCACTGCTGCACCTGCGCTACGAGTTCCCATGCTTGCACCTGCGCTGCGAGTACCTACAGATGTGCCTGCGCTGCTACGAGTGCCGATGTTGCTGCCCCCACGAGAAGGTGTAGTCGTTGTAGGTGTAGTCGTGCGAGTGGCACCATTGAAGCGAGAAGAGCTGTTGATGTTGCTGCCGCTACGCATGTTGCTACCTGCGTTCGCATTGGCGTTGGTACGTACATCTGGACGATTCACACCCACATTCGTGTTAGGAGCCACGTTCGTATTAGGAGTCGTTGGACGAGCCACGTTCGTATTAGGAGTCGTTGGACGAGTCACGTTCGTGTTTGGAGTCGTTGGACGAGCCACACCCACGTTCGTGTTAGGAGCCACGTTTCCATTCATGCGTGGAGCCATATTGTTCATTCCACCTGTGCGAGGCACAGCACCACGGTATGCACCATTAGGAGCTGGAGTTACGCCACCACGAGGACCCATGTCGCGAGCTGGAGCCATTCTGTCACCACGTGGAGCCATCGGACGGAAGAAGTGACCTCCCGTGTAGGTAACCAATGGACGAGGTGCGTGGAAGTAGAAGCGATTGACGCCATAGCGGTCGTAGTCGTAGATGCTGAATCGCCAACCATGATTTGCGAAGACAATCGGACGATAGAAGTAGGTGTAGTTGACCACACGATTCCAGAGTCTTGCGCCCAGCAAATTGCGAAGAGCGATGTCGCGAGCAGCAACCACTGCCATATAGTCGTCATAGTAGTAACCCAACGCCACATCATCCAGATACTCGTTCACGCCCCAGATGTAGTCGTAGTTGATGCGATAGATCTCGTCGATGACGAATGGGTCGCTGATACCAAGTGTGTAAGCCATGCGGTCGGTCAAGAACCTTGCATTGCTGCGCATAGCTGCGATGCTCATGCTCTGAGCGTTTACTGTCATTGCTCCGATGAAGAGAACGACTGCTGCGAGTGTAGTTCTTAAAGCCTTCATAGTTGTATTGTTTTTAAAGAGTTAAACTTTAATGTTTCTTTGTCTCTGACTTTTGAAGAGCCACCCATCACGTGGGCTTTTCTTTTGTTGTCGATGCAAAGTTACGGCAAAATATAACCCCCTGCAAATGGCTTTTTCCTATTTGCAAGGGGTTTTTCCCTATTTGGTGAAGGGTCATGCGAATGGAAGTTCCAATTGCACGGCTCCCAACAGATTGAACGTCATCCGGTGATATGGCGTAGTTCCATGATTCTCAATACCTTGTCGATGCTCCTTCGTTGGATAGCCTGCATTGTGATCCCATCCATAGAAAGGAAACTCTTTGTGCAATTCTTTCATATAATCGTCACGATAAGTTTTTGCCAAGATGGATGCAGCCGCAATGGAGAGGTATTTCCCATCCCCTTTCACAATAGTGGTGTGAGGCACTTCCCCTTTTCGATAAGGTAGAAATTTGTTACCATCAATGATCAGATGCTCAGGCCGTACCTTCAACCCGTCAATCGCCCGATGCATAGCCATGATGCTGGCACGCAGGATGTTCATCTCGTCAATCTCCTTGGGTGTGACGATGCCCAATGCCCAAGCCACCGCATCACGTTCAATCTCCTCACGCAACCGGTATCGTTGCTTGGCAGTGAGTTGCTTCGAGTCGTTTAACAGATCATTGTGATAGTCAGTCGGCAAGATGACAGCAGCTGCATACACGCTACCTGCCAGACACCCCCTGCCAGCCTCATCACAGCCAGCCTCAATCACTCCTTCTTTATAATAAGGTAATAGCATTCCTCTTGCTCCTTATCTCTTGCTCCTTGCCCCTAAACTATTTAGGTTGTTTGCCGATGTATGCCAAGATACCACCATCCACATAGAGGATGTGTCCATTCACTGCATCAGAGGCTTTCGAAGCCAGGAACACAGCAGGACCACCCAACTCTTCTGGGTTGAGCCAACGACCTGCAGGGGTCTTGGCACAGATGAACGAATCGAACGGATGACGACTTCCATCTGCCTGTCGTTCACGCAACGGAGCCGTCTGAGGAGTGGCAATATAACCAGGACCAATGGCGTTGCACTGGATGTTGTACTCACCATACTCCGAACAGATGTTGCGTGTCAGCATCTTCAAACCGCCCTTGGCTGCAGCGTAGGCAGAGACGGTTTCACGTCCCAGCTCACTCATCATCGAACAGATATTGATGATCTTGCCCTCCCTGCGCTCCATCATCTCAGGCAGCACAGCACTGGCACAGATATATGGAGCCACAAGGTCGATGTCAATCACCTCCTGGAACTCAGCACGTGCCATCTCATGCATCGGGATACGCTTGATGATGCCTGCATTGTTCACGAGAATGTCAATCTGCCCCACTTCCTTGTGAATCTTTTCCACCAGTGCCTTCACAGCCACCTCGTCTGTCACATCACACAAATAGCCCTTCACATTTGTGATACCCGCCGCCTTGTAGTTGTCCAGCCCCACCTGCAAAGAAGCCTCACTCCTGGCGTTGAACACCACCGTCTTCGCACCAGCTTTCACAAAAGCCTTGGCAATATTGAAACCTATACCATAAGACGCACCTGTTACCCATGCGTTCTTACCTTCCAAAGAAAACTCTGATAAATCTGCCATTGTTATTGATTAGTTATTTAGTTGTTAGTTTTTTAGCTTTTCAAACTCAATATCCTCTCCTTTGCCTCATCCAAGAGGTCGAAGAGTTCCTCCTGTGTCTCAGCACGAAGAATCTTGATACGCGTCTGTCGGAAATCGGGGATGCCCTTGAAGAGAGGACAATTGGCAAGATGGCGACGCACATGCATAATGCCACCCAATTCGGTGCGTTTACGTTCCTTGAGGGCATTATCCTCACGCAGGGAATAAGCAACGCTGGTGCGCACTTGGCGTTTGAGCACTTCCATCTTCCAATCGAGGGTCATCGTGTCATCATGCATGCCCGTATCGAGATAGGTACGCACATCCTTGAAGAGCCAAGGTTGACCAAAAGTGGCACGACCTATCATTACAGCATCGACCCCATAACGGTCAAAGGCATCAGCCGCCTGTTCTGCTGTACAGATGTCGCCATTGCCAATGATAGGGATGTGCATACGAGGATTCTGCTTCACCTCGCCAATGAGTGTCCAGTCGGCTTCACCCTGATACATCTGGCTGCGTGTCCTGCCATGAATGGTCAATGCCTCGATACCACAATCCTGCAGCTGTTCAGCCAGTTCAACGATGATTTTGTTCTGACAATCCCAACCCAAACGGGTCTTCACTGTGACAGGAATCTTGACAGCCCTGACCACCTCACGAGTGATATCGAGCATCAATTCTGGGGTGCGCAACATACCTGCACCAGCTCCCTTACCTGCCACCTTCTTGACAGGACAGCCGAAGTTGATGTCGAGGATGTCAGGGTGTGCTTCACTCTCTACAATCTGCGCTGCCTCCACCATGCTGGGCACATCGCGTCCATAAATCTGGATGGCGACAGGACGTTCGCTATCATCCACACGAATCTTCTCCAACGAGCGGTTGACACTACGGATGAGGGCATCGGCACTGACGAACTCGGAATAGACCATGCTTGCCCCGAACTCCTTGCACAAAAGCCTAAAAGCCTGATCTGTCACGTCCTCCATGGGCGCCAACAGAACAGGCTTATCACCAAGATTGATGTCTCTAATTTTCACTTTAAGCCTCCGAGAATTCGCTCTTACCTACGCCACAAAGTGGGCATTCGAAATCATCTGGAAGGTCTTCAAATGCTGTACCTGGCTCAATGCCACCTTCTGGATAACCTACCTCTGGGTCATACTCCCAACCGCAGGTGTCACATACATACTTCTTCATTTATATTTCTTTTTGAAGTTAATGAACTACGCCCAGCGCGTGGGCTGGTTACTTAAAAAATCGATTGAACAATCCTTGGAAGCCAGCACCATGACGTGCCTCATCCTTTGCCATCTCATGCACAGTATCATGGATTGCATCGAGGTTCAGCTTCTTTGCCACCTTTGCAATCTCCAGCTTGCCAGCGCAAGCACCTTCTTCAGCCTCCATGCGCTTCTTCAAGTTGGTCTTGGTGTCCCAAACCATCTCACCGAGCAGTTCTGCAAAGCGAGAAGCATGGTCAGCCTCCTCATAAGCATAGCGACGGAACGCCTCCGACACCTCGGGATAACCCTCACGGTCGGCTTGACGAGCCATAGCCAGATACATACCCACTTCGGTACATTCACCCATGAAGTGATCCTTCAAGCCCTGAAGCACGAAAGCACCTTCTTCACCTGCTGGAATTGCTTTTGCCACACCCACTTCGTGCTCACAAGCGAAATTCAGACCTTCTGTCTCCTTCAGCTTGAACTTCTCACCTGGAACCTTACACTGAGGACACTTCTCTGGAGGGTTCTCGCCCTCATAAACATAGCCACACACTGGGCATACCCATTTTTTTGCCATAATTGTTAGAGTTTAAGGGTTAGTAATATTTTTAATTCTCCAAATTCCATACTTGGGGATTGCAAAGGTAGAGAAAAGCGTTTAACTTCCAAAACTTTCCCCCACTTTTTTTCGCATTTTGAAAAAAAAGTGGGGGATTTATACTATTTTAAGTGTCTTTTTTCACTGAAAGGCTCCGACTTCATCGATTCGGATAGGTCACTTCGTTACTCCTTTCGCCCAATCCTCCGTAGTAATTGGCACAACGAATGGAATAACTCACGTTCTGTGGTGAACCCTTGGGCACATTGTAGAAAGGTTGTGTGGTGAACGCCACCACATCACGATTTCGGCACACAGCATACAGGCATGCCTCAGGCACATCCTCCCAATAGATGCTGCCCATATCCTTGATGTGTACCACAGGGGGATGAATTTGTGCAGACTTCCGTTCTGGATGCCAACCCGGGAACACATCATTGATGTCGTATTTCTCTGCCTCAGCAGTGGTCAGATACGTGTTGTAACGCATGTTGGTCACCACATTGTTGGCATCTTTGAATTGCTTTCTGCGTCCACCTGTCGGAGCCAGCTGAAACTCATTGTCGAGACTTTCATACTCTGAGAACAGACGGGGAAGCGTTCCATGCATCTCTGTCCATCCCAAGGAATCAGGCAGAAGTTCCATCAATGTGCCCAGAAAGACTGCACGTGGCGCATTCTTCCAAGGGCGCCCCAAGAGGTACTTGCCCTCCTGCTCCTTCTCTCCATAGATACGGCAGGAATTGAACACATAACCATAAGCTCGGTTCGCCTCAGTGGCAGGGGCACAAATCACATCGCCCTTACCACCCCGCTCACGCAGTTCGAGGTCACAACGATTGAAGTAGATGGTACCACCTCCGCAGATGAAATCGACAGTACCCTTGATGGTGCAGTCTTCCAGATAGGTCGTGCCCCCATCGTTCGTGTAATACGTGTCTTGATTGCTCATCAGCGAAAGGTTCTTGAAGATGTTCCCTCGGCAGTTCTTCTCGTTCAATGCCACAGCACGACTGGCAAAGGCCGTCATATCGTCACGATAGTTCGACCACAACTCGATATCCTGAATATAGGTGCTGTCAGCCCCCTTCAGGAAGAGTGTTGAAGTGCAGCTAATGCCCTCATGCATGGGCATCGACTCAATCTGCGTATTCTTCATACCCTCACCACAGATGCTCGTGTTGGGAGCCGTGAGGATGGTCATCGGACTTGGAATCGTCAACTGCTTCCCGTTCTCCGTAATGGTGATGGGATTGCCCTCGCCCTTGATGCGATACATGCTCGACTTGATGAAGATGCGATAACGCTTCGACTTGTCGGCACGCGTGTTGGCAGCACGGATGGCAGCCACAAAGTTGCCATTGTCAGGCACAATGAAGTCATACTTGTAACGAATACGCCCAAGTGAGTCAGGAGTCTGTGCCCCTACCGAACTTGCCAGCAGAAAAAACAGAAGAATAAATATATGTGTAAGTCTCTGCATAAGTGCTAATTTTGTGCAAAGGTAGTGCAAATCGAGCGAAATACCAAATTAATTTGAGCATTTCCGAGATGCAGCCTACCTTCGGCGAAGCCAACGATACGATTAAGTGAGAGAAATACCAAATAAATTTGAGTATTTCAGAACGTGAGTACCTTCGATGTAATCAACGGTAGTGCAAATCGAGCGAAATACCAAATTTTGGAGCAGCGAATGCAAAGATAAGATTTCTTATGCTCTGCTGAGTCGCGACAAAATAAGACTGGAAGTCAAATTAATAGCACAAAAAGAAGGATGCAACTGTTTGTCAGTCACATCCCTCGTGGGACTTTGTCAGGCAAATGCCTTATTTGAGTTTCTCTAACTTGTCATTCTTCTCAATCGTCCAACCCTGACGCTTCGAGATGCCACAGTCAGCACCTTTGAACATCTTGGCAGCCTCCTTGTCACCTTTCAACTGCCAATTCAGCCACGCCAGCGCCACCACTGAGAACTCACCTCCATGAGGCTGTCTGTATGTGCCACCATGACCCACAGGGAAGTTCGTAGCACAAGCTGGCACATGGTCAATGCGATGGAAGTCGTCCATACCATTACCGTATGCGATATCAGCCTCACCACCCAACAGGTACATGATAGGAGAATGAATCTCCTTCAATTTCGACTTGGGAGGCATCGGCATACCACCCACTGCCTGATTTGCATTCTGCTCATTGAACAGACCGCTGTTGCAGATCATCAGTGCCTTGATGCGTTTGTCTGCACAGTTGAAGAGCGTCTGCAGACCACCACATGACATACCAGCCACACAGATATTCTTCAAGTCAATCTTGCCATAATAGGGTGAGTTCTTGTCAGCATTCTGCTTCTCCACCCAGTCCATCGACTCAATCTGCTGTTCGGTCGTTGACATTGGGCCACGATAACCCTCCTCGTGAGGGAAATAACCTGTTGCCACCACGATATAGCCGTATGAAGCAATCTCGTTCAAGAAGAGGTAGTGCTCCCAAGGAGAGTTGGTGCAGGCACCGTTACCCCACACCAGCACAGGCAGGGGCTTCTTCTCATTAAACTTAGACAAATCCTGAGGCACGAAAATCGTATGTGCATCCAATGAAGGCTCTTCCTTCATGATAGCTTTATAAGGACCTGTACCGCCCTCCTCCACAATACGTGAAGCAGGAGGTTCGTCCATCATTGTAAAACTCATGCTGACAGCACCCAGTGCCACCAACGCTGTTGCAACTAAAATATTTATTCCTTTCATCTTTTAATTCTCAATTTTCTAATTACTTCACTTTCCAAATCTTCAGGCAAATAGCACCGTCATTGCCACCGAAACTGGGCTGGCACACGAAGATCGCATTGTTCAGCCAAGCGTACTTACTGTCTTGAGGAGCCTCAAAGTGAGGAGCAGTACGGAAATAGAACTGACCTTGTCCGTTCTCATCCTTACCTGTGTAAATCAAGCCCTTGTTGCGGATGTGGATGTTCACACCATCATCCGTCTTGATGCTGTAGATGGCCTCCACCTCTGTGCGACCATGTTCATTGTCCTGCAACTGATAGTCAGCACCACCAGGCAGAATCGTACCTTTCATCTTTGGACCCTCGAACGTACCACCCACAATTGGAATAACAAAACGGTTACCGTGCGATGTTTGTCCCACCTGGTAGGCACCCTCGCACTTCACTTTCAGTTCCACTACATACTCCAATTCTGGACCTTCATTCTGTGCCTTCATCCCCACGAAGAAAGCCAGAAGCAACATTGCTGTCAAAATTCTTTTCATAATGATTGATATTTTTTAGGTTGAGTAAAAATAAACGTTGCAAAGATATGAATTATTGACGAGATAAGACTCCCAAACGTACATTTTATTAAATTTTTATGATGATTTGTATACCAATCTTAACTTTAATCATTATATTTGTCCCCCAAATTCATATGTATAAAACAAGAAGAGTATAAATCAAAACCCTAAAATCTATGAAACGACTCATTATCTCTTTTCTTTGGCTTTTCTCCATCATGGCTGCACAAAGCCAAGTAAAATTAAACCTTCTCCCAGACAACTACGGTGCTGACCTCAGCCTCTCCCCTTATGGCATTTTCTTTGAAGAAATCAATCATGCCGCTGATGGAGGCTTGTGGAGCGAGATGATCAGAAACGGTTCGTTCGAAAACAGCTACAGTTATGTAGATGCTTGGACCGGTCTATACGGAACCAATTTGACGCTGGCCGACACCCACCTTATGAACGCAGCTCAAGAACAGTACTTGCATGTCGAGCCGTCAGCAGAAGGCGCCGTTATCGCCAACACAGGATATTGGGGTATGCGATTAGATGCCCAGCCTTCCTATACACTCACTTTCTTCGCACGTGCCGACGTGCCCTTTTCCACTACGCTGAACGCCTATTTCCTATCTGACGATGAACAACAAGAAATGCTCTTCAACACTTCCACCGACATTACCATCAACGAAGATTGGCAGAAGTTCCAGTTCGTCATCCCAGACGCTGAACGGCATACAGCAAAAGGTTTCCTGATTCTAAAGAGTGAATCCACTTCAGCTTTCGACCTTGACGTGGTAAGCTTGATGCCGGCCAACACCTACAAGGGACATGGTTGCCGCACCGACCTTGCCCAGATGCTTGAGAATCTCCATCCCAGATTTATGCGCTTCCCTGGCGGTTGCTACATCGAAGGTCAATATTACGGTGGCGAACGGAACCGCTTCGAATGGAAAAAGACCATAGGTCCCCTAGAAGAACGCCCAGGTCACTGGAACCTCAACTGGGGCTATAGGAGTTCCGATTCCTTTGGCTACCATGAGATGCTGCAGCTTAGCGAAGACCTTGGCGCCACACCACTCTTCGTAGTCAACGTAGGATTAGGACATGGTTGGTATCAAGACATCAACGACCTTGACGAATTCATACAAGAAGCCCTCGACGCCATCGAATATGCCAACGGCAGCACCTCCACCCACTGGGGAGCCATACGAGCTGCCAATGGGCATCCTGAGCCTTTCGGTCTGAAATACATTGAAATAGGCAACGAGAACTACAACTATTATGCCGATAACAATAACGACCAAAGCTATCAGTATGCAGAACGCTATTATATGTTCTATCAAGCTATCAAGGCCGCCTACCCCGACATCGTCTGCATCGGCAACGTGGAGTCATGGAATACCGACAACCCTTCATGGCGCAACAGTTATCCTGTGGATATGGTCGATGAACATTACTACCGCGCCCCCTCCTGGTTTGCCCAAAACTACGAAAAATACGACACCTATGACCGCACGGGACCTAGCATCTACGTAGGTGAATACGCCGTGACCAGCAACTATGGCTACACTGGCAACTTGGCAGCCGCTCTTGGTGAAGCCATCTATATGCAGGGCATTGAACGTAATGCCGACATTGTTCCAATGGCCTCTTATGCTCCCATCTTTGTGAATGAAAACTCCATCCAGTGGTTGCCCGACATGATACGCTTCGATGCCACCCACAGTTACGGCACACCTTCCTACTATGTGCAGTCGCTTATGGCTCAGAAACTCGGCACTCGAAACATCACCTGGGAAGAATCCAAAAACCATAAAAGTTCTGAAAATATTTACACAGGACTCTCCACATGGAATACTACCGCCCAATTCACCAACTACCAAATCAGTCAGGACGGCAAGGTCATTTACCGTGCCTCTTTCGATAATACTGACCCTTGGACTGACAAAGCTGGCACTTTCTACGAAAAAGATGGCACACTCTACCAGACCAGTACATCCATGCAAGGAATTATCTGCCTGAACGAATCCATTGCCCTGGACGACGACTACACCATCGAGGTGGATGCCACCAAAACAGGCGGAGACGAAGGATTTCTCATCGCTTTCCGTTACAAGAACGCAGAAAATTACTGCTGGTGGAATTTAGGTGGCTGGAACAATCGCGCACACGGCATCGAGCAATGTGTCGACGGCTCCAAAACAATATGCACTTACAAGATGAGCTCGCTCGAAATCGGTCGCACCTACCACCTGCGCATTGATGTGAAAGGCACCCACATCCAGTGCTATCTTGATGGTGAACTCTACCACGATATAAATCTGCCCGAACAGCGGCTCATCTACACCTCCGCCTCGCGAGACGGCAACAAACTCTACGTCAAACTCGTCAACCCCACTGCCGAGACGGCCACCACCATGCTGACCACACAAGGCTATTCAGCTTCCAACATCATCCAGACACAGATGACGGCACCTACCGACCAAGCAGAGAACACAGCCGACAACATGTATAACATCGTTCCACGCACCTTCACCCTGCCTGCCTACGGTACCAACATCATGGTCAACACACCCGCCTACTCGTTCAACATCGTCGAAATGGACATCACGCCAGGTGAAAACAACGATGTGCATGTGATGCCAGCCGAAGGCACTTACTATCTGAAAGATGCCGTCAGTGGACTTTATCTTTCCAGAGGAGCCAACTGGGGTACCCAAGCCACTCTCTCCAAATTTGGATTGCCCATTGCCCTCACCCACACTACTGGCGACCTCTACACGCTTCGTTACCACGACTTGCCCAACAAGTATTTGGGTAACCTCACCTATCCTTTCACTGATGTCGCCCCAGGAGATGAAACCCTATGGCGCTTCCACGATGACGACAAGGGTGGTCTATGGCTCGAGAACACATTATCTAACACCTATTTCACCTGTCCTGCAGAAGGTGAAGGTGCAGACTTCACCGATGACACGAAACTGGCTACCCGCTTCCAGCTCGTATCCCCCGAAGTCTATGAATTGGAGATGAGCAACCTCAATACCCTACACTTCAACACCAGCTTTATGATTGGCAAGGACATTTCCCACCTACTGAAAAATGCCTCCATGGAACAAGGTATCGAAGGGTGGACAAATACCTTCCACAGTTTTTATAATGATGGATCACCCGCCTACCGCACTACACTCACCAATCGGGCATCTGTCTGCGAAGCCTTCCAACTGATGGGTGATTTGACCCAGACCATTACAGGACTCACGCCCAACGGCATCTATAGATTCTCCATTCCTGCCTTCTTCCGAGCAGCTTCGAACGACCTCTGTGCTGCAGCATCTGACGAAGGGATCACATTAGGCAATGCATACCTCAGATGTGGCGATGTGACTATACCCATCAAGACATGGGCTTCCGACCGTACCAGCAACAGCTCCCCCAACACTATGGAAGAAGCATCAGATTGCTTTGCACGGGGTCTTTATCAAAATGTCGTCACAGGACATGCTGACGAGCATGGAACGTTGACCATCGGATTAGGTTGCGGATATCGCATCGAAAACCAGTGGCTCATCTGGGGAGCAGCCAAGCTGGAAGAAGTGCCCGAGCCTGTGGACTATACCGGTTATATCATCAATCCGTCCTTCGAGACAACCCTCACAAACGGATGGGAGAACAACGGTATGCAACTCCAAAATAACTCTGAACCAGCAGCTGGCAAAATGGGCAACTACTACTGTGAAAAGTGGACACCTTATGAAACCCTCGATGATGCCTATGTCCGTCAGACCTTGACTGGACTTCCCGACGGCGATTACCTTGTGGCTGCAATTTGCCATGCCGAACTATCAGAAGACACGAAAGGCGATGTTGAAGGCGTTTACCTCTTCGCTGGCGACAGCAAGACCCCTATTGCCGACACAAATCTATATATCGTTGTTGCCACCGTCACTGACGGACAGCTGACCATCGGTTTCGGGTGTGAAGACACCAATGCTAAGTGGATAAGCGTGGATCATTTCCATCTAATATGGATAGGTTCTTCCGTTGATAACAATAAAGAAGCTCTGAAGACACTCATTGAAAAACTTCAGCAACTGATTGACACCAAAACCATCCTCTCACAACAGCAACGCGACGAAGCAGCTCAAGTTATCAGCGACGCTCAAGCCGCCACCACTGCAGACGAAATAGAACAGGCCATCAGTCAAGTCAATGCAAAATACGAAGAGCTGGATGCCTATCGCCTGACTATCGAACGCAACGAAGATTACAATGCCTACCTCTTCGCTTACTTCCCCAGCAATAAAAACGAGAATCTCTACTATGCCCTCTCCACCGACGGGTTCAATTACACACCGCTGAACAACGGACAAGCCATCATCCTTGCCAATAGCTACACCCTGACAGGTGGCATGCGAGACCCACACATCTTACGTGGTGAAGACGGCATCTTCCGAATGGTGGCCACCGACATGGTCAGCGATTACGGATGGGACAGCAACCGAGGCATCGTCATGAGCAAGAGTACTGACCTCATCCATTGGACGCACAGCACCATCCATTTCCCCACGCGATTCCCCGAAGGATGGAGCAACGTCACCCGTGTGTGGGCACCAGAAACCATCTATGACCGAGAGGCAGGAAAATATATGGTCTATTTCTCCCTGCTCACCAACGACGGCACCTGTCCCTACGACAAAGTGTTCTACTGCTATGCCAACGAAGACTTTACCGACTTGGAAGATTACCCTGTCCACTTCTTTGACCGAAGTAGTGCCACCATCGACGCTGATATCATCTACGATGAAACAGACCAACTCTACCACATGATCTACAAAAACGAGGGCATTGCTTCCATCAGCCATGTGTCAGCACCTTATCTCACGGCACGAGAAGGTCAAGAAACTGGCAGTCAGTGGGGTCCACTTGGAGGTGGCATACAACAGACCTCCGTAGCCGTGGAAGGCGGTGGCATCTTCCGACTCATCAATCAGAACACCTACGTAGTTATGTACGATTGTTATGGTTCTGGTTACTACCAGTTCTGCACCACCGACGATTGGAAAACTTACACCCTCAAGGCACAAACCACCACATCGGGCATGTTCACCCCACGCCACGGTAGTGTCATTCCACTCCACCCATCCGAGACACGTGCCCTGCTCAATGCCTTCCCCACCGATGGCTTCGACATCGACTGTGGAGAAGCCACAGGTATCTCTGCCACCCAAGCAACCACACACACCCAGCAGGCAGCACCTCTCTACAACTTAAATGGACAGCGAGTTGATGACACCTACAAAGGTATCGTTATCCAGGACAGCAAGAAATTCATAAAAACGGAATAAACATCAATAGGCGCACCCAGCGCTATGACATCTAAAAAGAGAAGAGGTTGACCGTAAGCCAACCTCTTCTCTTTTTTCTATTCCAACTCATCCCAGAACGTTTTCGGCAAAATCACATTCTCCAATTGCCTTGCCTTCGAGAACAACGGTGCAATCTCGCTATCCCTGAATCCAGCGATGCCACACCCGATGCGTGTTACATAGAACGTCAGTTCCTGATGCTCCTTGGCAAAATCAATGAACTCATCCACATACGGCGCAATCGTCTCCACCCCACCCTGCATCGTAGGGATGCCATAGCTCTGCCCTTGCAGACCCACACCTTGTCCCCACACAGCACCAAACTTCCTCAATGCCACCAGCGCAGCACCACCACCATGAGCACCACTCAGATTACTGCCGAACACAAACACCTCGTTCGGCTTCAATTCCCTAATAAAATCAGGCGTAAACCTCTTTTCCATAATTCTTTTGATTTAATAGTTTTTGCAAAAATACAACAAATTTCTCATGTGGACAATCTGTAAGCATCCGACACGCCATCTGTGCCCACATGATGCTGTGAACAAGTACCGCAGGACTGGAAAGTGATAATGACCAGCAGTACATAGATGTATCGAAGTTTGAAAAACATCATTTTAGGTTTTATTGCTCTTATGGCTCAAGCATCGAGGGCACACCTTTTCCCTATCAAACTCATTGATTGGCACAAAGTTCTTCGTAGAATTCGCGCAATCTTTTCACTTCGACGCGAGGGAATGGTATGGATTTCAAGACATTGAAATGACTATCCTCTGAGACAATATAATCTGCATTGGCAATGATGGCACAATCCACGAATTTGTTATCATCTATATCCGCAGTAATGAGGTTGAAACGGAATTGGGCATCAACCCTAACAACATTGTTGGCCCGAAGAATCGTTTCCACCGCTAAACGAGCAGCCATGGATGACATGTGTGAAGAAATGATTTCTTCGTACTCTTCAAGAATTTCATTCGATACGCATAACACATATTTCCCCATTACAAAGTCTTCCCACACTTTGTAATATTGACTTCTTTGGGAGAGTGATTGCAGCAAGCAATTTGTGTCAAGAACCACATATCGTTTCATACGCGTCCGTTGTATGGTGTGCGCATGTGTTCATGGCTCCAGGATGAAACCTTTTCCTCCGTAAGTGTTCCATCGTCCCACAGACGTTCTATCTCATTCTGCAAACGAGTGTTCAAGAACTGAGCAATCACAGTCCTCAATGCAATCACATCTTCTTCCTTATTAAGGCAAGAAAGCATATTCAGCACTTCATATTGTGCAGGATTAATACTTGCAATCTGTTCCATACCATGATATTTTTTTGCAAAGTTAGTGCTTTGTCTTTATTCTTCCAAATATTCCTCTAACTTTTTTGTTATCCTTTTATCACACATGAATGCCATACAGCCTTAGAACCATAGACGCAGGGAAGTGTTTGCCATTAGAATAGTATTGTTCCTCTCCTTCTTGAAGCAATATAATGAAGGCAATCCGTATCATCCTCAGAAGTGTAATGACCGCAATGCCTGCGGTCATATACACATCTTGCACATTGAACTAATTTCTCCATTTCTGAACTTACAATGATTTGACAATTTGTGTTTCGCCATCAAGCAGATAGAAGGAGAATAGATGTTCATTCAAGGCTTCTATTTTGCTATACACCGGTTCTGTCAAGCGATTGCCATCTTTGTCCATCAAACCACATCGGTCGCCATTAGCATAAGTGTAATACACATAATAATCCAGTTTCACCTCCACATCCTGGACTTTCCAATTACCTCCACCATCTTTCTCCTTCAATTGTACATTACACATAATCGGTTCCACTTTCACTATAAGGTCGTTTTGGATGATTTCGCCCTTGTTGCTCAACAATAGTTTTGAATGGGCAGCTGTGGCGAAGATGCCAGATTCCGTCAAATCGATTTTCTCATATTGAGGCTTAACGACCCACTCCCCTTTTCTGTCAATGACTCCCATCTGACCGTTACCGTTAGCCATCACACATAGTCCATTTTTAAACACAATATCTGGACGGTCATTTGTCCGATGAATGAATTTATGTGGAATAACCAAAGCTCCCTTCATATTGACAAAGCCAATCTTCCCATTCTTCTCCACTGCTGCAAGACCATCAGAGAAGAACCATGCATGAGTATATGATGCATCCACCAACACTTTGTCTGTGTTCAGATTATAGAATCCTCGCTTCCCATCCTTTTCAAAGATTCCAATAGAATCTAATCCGTGCTTACATGTTCCATCCACTTTCATTCCATCCACCTTCTCCTTTTCTCGCACAGCATCATTGATGGCTTTTTCAATATTTGCATAACGAGCCGTATTGTTTACTTCATTTCTATCCTCACACCCCACAATTAGGTTCGCAATTATAAAAGCCAACACTAATCCAGCCACAAATGAACACACTAAATACAATTTCATGTTCTTACTCACAGGCTTCTGAGTGCCTGCATTCTCTTGTTTTTCTTTCTTTTCCATAATTTCTCACTTATTAGTTATTAAACAATCATTTTTATAATCCCATCATGTCTTGAAGTCGATCCCATGCCAAAGGATTGTACTCGCCATACATTCCGTCAGTAAGTGCATCCCAGGAATCTTCTTCTGTCCATTCGTAACCACCTTCATCGTAGCTACCACATTCACAATCATTGTACTCTTCGTAAGAGTCGTCATAAAAATCTCGTGCCATAATCATTTTTGTTTTTTGTTAATACAGTATTTATTTTGTCGTTAAGCTTTGTTCTGTTTTAGCCATCAGATTCTGCTTGAGGCTCAATTGATGTTCAACAATCAGTTCGTAATCGCATTTGTTCTCACCCATTTTAATGGTCAGCACAAACAACTCCAGAAAAGTGAGGAAGCAGAATAAGATGCCATAAAATGCTAAAGAAATCCAGCTTTGAGAAACGACGTTCAATGTTGCTTGAAGTTCTTCAATGAATCCAGGCGCACGTTGGCTAACTTCTTCTGTTGTTGTCTTGGCTATATCTTTCTTGTCTTGACGAAGCTGTTCCAATTGATTAGAATAAATTTGTATTTGGTCATTGTTCGCCTTCAACTGTTCAGCCAGAGGATTCGCCATTGTCACCGTATTCACCGATTGCACCTTCACTTTCTTGGGTCTTCCATTTTCGTCCACGCCGACCACTTGTTCTTGTGTAGAGACATTTGTTCCCTGAATAGTGGGGCGCTTCTGCAATTCCTCGCCAAGCACAATAGTGGCTTTGCTCAACGAATCCATATCATGCGTGATACGCTGAATGTCACTATCATAGATAGAGAGGCGCTTTGTGATGGTCTCTTTGATGATATCTTCCCGATGTTCCTGTATTGCTTGCTGAATATCATTGCGAAAGATAATCTGGTCAAAGATGCAGGATCCTAAGATTGCCATACATAATGCCAACAGCACTCTCATGAAACTCATCAACCTTGCTTTGCCAACTGTCAATATAATAACCCGCTCGACACACAGAACTATCAGCATAAATGCTATAGCAACACACACTTTCAACCAACAAGATTCGATATTGATGTATCTATCCGCGAAGCAATAGCCAATCGTCCCCCACAACACCATCATAATGCTGATGGCAGATAATAATTTACGATATTGGCGATGACTCGCCTCGCCACATTCATTTAGAATGTCTTTGTTCCATCCAATGAGGAAACAACCGATATTTGATAACGTTTTCATATTCCTGATGTTTTTTATTCGTTATTAATAAATTTCAGAGTCATCGCAGAGATACCCTTTAAGAACCCACGACGATAAGACTCTATCATCGTCATCATTTTAGGATCATTAGCATCCAACAGGCTTTCCATTTCTGCAATCTCTGCCAGATGCTCCTCGTATGTATCCTTACGGGCTTGAAGCAGTGAGGCACTTTTTTCAGCAAAGACTCTTTGCGCATTGCCAATCTGCACATCGATTTCTCGGATGTCACTTTTGTAACGAAGTGAGATTCTTTTGAAAAGCATCTTCAAGTCGTTGCGAATGATGGCTTCTTTCGTTTCACGATACTGAAGATCCGAGTTAATCAGTGCATCTTGGTAACCTTCTTCTTCAAAGTCTTTATGGATAAAGTTGAAGATAACATCAATGGGCATTCCTGTACCCCATTTGATGGTGATAACCTTTTGTTTGTTTTCAGGAGATTCTTCTTTTTGTGAATCATCCACTTCATTCTTTGTGTCAGTCTCATCTTCCATAGGTGTTACAACAGGAAGCATCAGACCCTCTTCTTTAGGCTTAGTGCCAAACAAATTGAATATTCCCATAACGTTTCTTGTTTATAATTGTTACTAATTTGTTATTTCTTTGCCCTTTTATACTGAAAAACTGAAAAGGTAACCACCAAGTCAAAAAATATTCGTATGTTTGCAAAAAATTACAGAAAGAATGAGATATAGACTTTGGACCATTTTCATTGCAATGATGCTTTCCTCCGTTGTATATGCACAACGGAAAAGAGCTTTCTTGGTCGGGATATCTCATTATGATACTGCCTTAACAGGCTACCAATGGAACAATATCAATGGAGTGGAAGATGTCGATTTGCTCACTCCTGTTCTGAAAAAGCAAGGGTTTGCCTTTACAACTCTTTTAGATGAACAAGCCACCTTTGACAATATTACCCGTCAACTCTCTCTATTTGTTGACAAAACAAAGAAAGGTGATATCGTTTATCTTCATTTCTCTACACATGGACAGCCTGTCGAAGACTTGAATGGTGACGAAGAAGATGGTTGGGATGAAGCAATTGTTCCTATTGATGCATATAAAATGTATAGAAAGGGAACATACGAAGGGAAGAAACACTTAATAGATGACCAGTTAAACCAATATGTAAAAAAACTGAGAGAAAAGATTGGGAACACAGGCTTTCTATATGTCGTCATCGATGCTTGCCACGCAGGGACTTCATCCAGAGGAAACGATGATGTGGTGAGAGGTACAAATATCGGTTTCACATATAATAATAAGGTATTTAAACCAACCTCACCAAAGAAATCCCATTATAAGATTGATGCATCTGCCAAACAAGCCAACGTCGTGTTTTTGGAAGCATGCAGACCTGACCAAATCAATTTGGAAATAAAAATTGGAGGCAAACGATATGGTCCTCTTTCATATAATATTGCACAGGCATTATCCAAATATAAACTTTCCACAAATGCTGACGAGTTTCTTAAACATGTCAAAGCATCCATCATGAAAGAAGGACACTGGCCAAACAATCAAAATCTCGTAACAGAAACCAGCTATTAACATGGCGAACAATATACCTTTACAACATCAAGAACTCAACCGTTTCCTTGCAGAAGAAAAAGGGAAGGTGCTGGCATATCTGAGCAAGAAGTTCTCTCTCTCAGATGATGACTTAGATGACATCTACCAAGAGTCTTCTATGGCTTTATTCTTGAACATCCAAGAAGGCAAACTCACAAACCTTACCAGTACGCTTTCCACTTATTTCCTCCGTATATGCATCAATCAATCATTGAAGTTTATCGGTAAACAGCAGAAATTAGTGCCGTTGTTCGATGATAACAGCGTCACCGAGAAAGACGAGTTCCGTCCTGACAAGATCGATGAACTATATCAGTTGTGTACAGAAGACGAAGACGCAGAAAGAGTTGCACATTCAGAGAGAATTGTACAAAGAATAATCGAAGTAATGCCCGATACTTGTAAAAATATCTTTAAAGGCTATTATTGGGATAATTTCACAACAAGCACCATTGCTGATATGTTTGGTTTCGCAAATGCCAATTCGGTCAAGGCACAGAAGTACAAGTGCATTCAAAAATTTCGCAACAAGTATAACGAACTAATGAATAGAAACAATGGAAAAGGATAACGATATATTGATTGACAGCATGGATGAACGTATAGAATCGTTCCTTCGTGGCAACATGAGCGCAGAGGAAGAAGAGGCTTTCAAGAAAGAACTCAAAGAAAACTCTGAGCTACGTAGTCATGCAATGGGAATGACAGCACTCATTAAAGGACTTGAGGCACATGAATCAAAGAAAGAGCAAGAGGTTATTGATTCTGTTAAACCTTCAGCGGCAAACATTACCCCGCAACAAAAAACACATAGTCGTTCTTTCATCTGGTGGGCATGTTCTGCTGCCGCTATCTGCATCATATTCTTTAGCATCTTCAAGGCTCAAAGATACAGAACGTTGGATGAAACCATATCGCCATATTACACACAATATGACATATCAGCCCTTTCTCGTGGAGAAGCAGATTCTGTGACTGTTACTCATTTATATTCTCTTTTTAATCAAATTCCGAAACAGAAAAGTGTTACAAACATCATCAAGGAATTGGAGCATATTTACACATCTCTCGATTCCGACTACACCTACTATCCTTATGCCAATGATATAGCTTGGAATCTCGCATTAGCCTATATCAAAGACGATCAAATTGACAAGGCCATATCTGTTTTAGAGAAACTAAAAGATAATAATCCAGATACCCCTATTTTTTCAAAAGCAGAAGATCTACTCAAGAAACTTAAAAATCTATAGCACATCTATATACCAAAAGAGGATTTGTCTTCACACAAATCCTCTTTTGGTATATAGATGTTTATTATTTACACAAAACTTACATGGCTCAATTCTCCAGCAAATTCATGAATGGAATTCTGCATTTTCATTATAGTCATGTGAGAAGGTTTACGATGTCCTGTCATATAATGGCTTAATTGCCCTTGATTGATGCCAGTAAGTCGCGACAAACCTGCTAAAGAAAAATTT
>JAGAAZ010000104.1 GCA_017614895.1 Bacteroidaceae bacterium
GCAAAGGTGTTCGATGCTGACATCGATGAGTGTGTGGTGTTCGAAGATGCTTACACTGGGCTGCAAGCAGGTATGTCCTCAGGCATCTTCACCATCGGATTGTCCACAGGACACACACGAGAAGAAATCCAAGACAAGTGCAATTATGTGCTGGACAGTTTCGAAGGAATGACCTTTGAGAAGATTCAACAAATAATGGAAGGCTGATCAGCCCTCCATTTTTGTTTTCACATATTATAATATATCAAGATACTTATTTCTTTTTTACAGGATCGCAAGTCAAACCACAACCCAAACGCTTGAGGATTTTTCTGTCCACTTCGCCCAACATCACAGTGCTGTGCATCTGACAGCCACGCAGTTTAGGAAGTTGCTCCAGTGCCTTTCGGCAATTTTCGTCGTGCTGAGAGAGTACAGAAATCGCCACGAGCACTTCGTCTGTGTGCAGACGTGGGTTAGTACCACGCAGATAGTCAATCTTGGTCTTCTGGATGGGTTCAATCATACTCTGAGGAATGAGTTTGACATCATCACCAATACCTGCCAAGTGCTTCATCACATTGAGCAAGAGCGCAGCACAGCATCCCAGCAAATCACCTGTTTTGGAGGTGATGATGGTACCGTCTTCCAATTCGAGGGCAGCACAGTGCACACCCGTCTGATTCTTTCTATCGTTGGCAGCTACCGTAACACGTCGGTCAGCAGTGGTGATTTTTGCCTGATTGAACAGCATCTGAATCTTGCTGATCTCATTCTCGTTGCAAGCGCCATCAGCCAACTTGTTCGTGGCATCATAATAGCGTCTAATGATTTCATCCTTAGAGGCTTGGCAACACACCTCATCATCGCTGATGCAGAAGCCCACCATATTCACGCCCATGTCTGTAGGCGACTTGTATGGGTTCTCGCCATAGATGCCCTCGAAGAGCGCATTGAGCACTGGGAAGATTTCAATGTCACGATTGTAGTTGATGGCCACCTTTCCATACGCATCGAAGTGGAAGGGGTCAATCATGTTCACATCGTTGAGGTCAGCAGTAGCAGCCTCGTAAGCGATGTTCACAGGATGTTTCAGGGGCAGGCTCCATACAGGGAAGGTCTCGAATTTGGCATATCCAGCACGGATACCACGCTTGTGCTCGCCATAGAGCTGGCTCAGACACACTGCCATCTTACCACTGCCAGGACCTGGCGCCGTAATGATCACCAACGGACGGGTTGTCTCCACATAATCATTCTTTCCGAAACCCTCGTCTGAGGCAATCAGTTCCACATTATGAGGATAGCCGTCAATCAGATAATGGCAATAGGACTTGATGCCCATCCTTTCCAGACGGTGGCGGAACTGGTCGGCAGCACGCTGACCGTCATAATGGGTGATGACCACTGAACCCACCATAAAACCACGCCTCATGAACTCGTCACGCAGACGCAACGCATCTTCATCGTAGGTGATGCCGAGGTCGGCACGCATCTTGTTCTGTTCAATGTCCTCTGCACTAATCACAATCACAATCTCAAGACTGTCGCTCAATTGCTTGAACATACGTAGTTTGCTATCAGGTTTGAATCCTGGCAACACGCGCGAAGCATGGTGGTCGTCAAACAGTTTGCCACCCAACTCGAGGTAGAGCTTGCCATCGAACTGCGCGATGCGTTCACGGATGTGCTCCGACTGAATCTTGAGGTATTTCTCGTTGTCAAATCCTATCTTCATTGGTTTGTATTTTGCTAATTCGCCTGCAAAGGTAAGAAAAAATCTTAATTCTTAACTCCTAATTCCGAACTTTTCCCTATCTTTGTGGCGAATTTTCAAAAACTATTCGACTATGCAAACGTATTGGGAAATGTTTCAAAGCATGGACACTTGGATGCAGGTGTTCTGGGGATGTGCTGTCGTGGGCTCCCTCATCTTCATTGTGCAGATGGTGCTCACCCTGATTGGTATGGACAGCAGCGACATGGATGTGGACTTCGACGGTGCTGACACGATGGATTTGGGTGGTGGCATTTCGTTGTTCAGCATCAAGAACTTCGTCAATTTCATTGTCGGTTTCGGATGGGGCGGCGTCTGCTTCAGCGGCGCGATTGAGAACAAGTGGTTACTCACTCTCGTGGCCGTCCTGGTAGGTGCGGCATTCGTGCTGATGTTCTTCTTCATCAAGAAACAGACCAAGAAACTGGAACACAATGGTGCTTTCGAGATTAACGATTGTGTAGGCAAGACAGTGGATGTCTATCTGCGCATCCCTGCTGGCAAGAGTGGTAAGGGCAAGGTACAGGTGAGCCTCAACGGGTCGGTGCAGGAATTTGATGCGATGACCGAAGGTGAAGGCATTGCCAGTGGACAGAAAGTCGAAGTCGTCAGCGTGATTGATGGCTTCACCGTGTTAGTGAAATAAAAAACAAACCGTATAATTGTAAATAACCATGACCTATTTAATTATTGTAGCGGTGGTTGTAGCCATCGTACTTCTCATCTCCATCATCAATCGTTACAGAAGATGTCCTTCCGACAAGATTCTGGTAGTTTATGGAACCACAGGAAATAAAGGCTCTGCCAAGTGCGTGCATGGTGGCGGTACCTTCGTATGGCCCATCATTCAGGACTATGCTTACCTGAGCCTGACCCCCATCAGCATTGATGCCAATCTGACCAATGCCCTTTCGCGTCAGAACATCCGTGTGGATGTACCTTGCCGCTTCACCGTCGGTATTTCCACTGACACAGAGAGCATGACGGCAGCTGCCGAGCGTCTGTTGGGTCTCACAGCTGGTCAGATTCAGGAACTGGCACGAGACATCCTCTTTGGTCAGTTGCGTCTGGTCATCGCCACGATGAGTATTGAGGAACTGAACTCCGACCGTGACAAGTTCCTCGAGGCAATCTCCAGCAATGTCGAAGTGGAGTTGAAGAAGATTGGTCTTCGTCTCATCAACGTGAACGTGACCGATATCAATGACGAGAGCGGTTATATCGAGGCACTCGGTCAGGAAGCTGCAGCCAAGGCTATCAACGAAGCAAAGGTACGCGTGGCTGAACAGGAGAAGTTTGGTGAAATCGGTAAGGCTGATGCCAACCGAGAAACTCGTATCCGTACAGCTGAAGCCAATGCACAAGCTGTACAGGGTGAGAACGAGGCTAAGGTACAGATTGCCAACTCTGACGCTGACCGTCGTGAACGGGAGGCTGAAGCACAGCGCAAAGCGATTGCAGCCGAGAAGGTCGCAGCCGCTAAGGCATTGGAGGAGGCTTATTCTGCTGAGCAGAAAGCCGAGGAAGCACGTGCCAACCGTGAACGTGCTACACAGAGTGCCAACGTGCTCGTGAGCCAAGAGATTGAGAAGAAGCGTAAGATCATCGAGGCTGAGGCAGAAGCAGAGAAGATTCGTGTGAATGCGAAGGGTGAAGCTGATGCAGCCTATGCCAAGATGGAAGCAGAGGCACGTGGTCTCTTCGAGATTCTGTCACGTCAGGCATCGGGTTACGACAAGATGGTGCAGGCAGCAGGTGGCGATGCCAACAAAGCATACATGCTCCTTCTGCTTGAGAAGTTGCCAGAACTCGTCAAGACACAAGTGGAAGCAGTCAAGGGTATCAATATCGACCATGTGACTGTTTGGGATTCAGGCAATTCAGCCGACGGGAAAGGCAGCACAGCCAACTTCCTCAGTGGTTTGATGAAGAGCGTTCCCCCACTCCACGAACTCTTCGACCAGGCAGGTCTTGCATTGCCAGAGTATTTGGCGAAGAAGAAAGAAGCGCCAGAGGAAGCAGGCGTGGAACCTGTAGCCGACGAGGAAGAGTTTGAAATCGAAAAGAATGATAAAAAGAAGAAATAATCAGTGAAGAAATTACTTTATTTAGTGCTCGCGATGTGTATCGTGAGCACTTCCATATTTATCGCCAGTTGCAAAGATGGCGAGACCTACGCAGAGCGAAAGAAGAAGGAGGAACGGTCCATCAACCATTTCCTTCAGGACAATGATTTCGTGGGCAAGATCAACCCCATCACCGAAGAGCAATTCTATGCGCAGGACAGCACGACGGACGTTTCCAAGAACGAGTTCGTCCGCTTCAACAAAGATGGTATCTACATGCAGATTGTCCGCAAGGGAGAAGGCCCCACGATGGTGGAATTGGCAAAAGCACAGAAAGACAGCACCGTTACACGTCCGATTCTCTGCAAGTTCCTCGAATACGACATTCAGGGAGGCGACACTACCAACACCAACATGACCATCTATAAGGACATGACCAGCAAGATTGACAAGATGATGTGCACCTACGACCACTACAGCCGTAGCTACACCGCATCGTTCACAGAAGGTGAGATGAAAAGTGCTTATGGTTCTGTCGTACCTGCTGGCTGGCTCAAACCGCTGGATTTCATCCGTTTGACCAAAACTGATGGTGAGGAAGCCAAAGTTCGTCTCATCGTGCCCCACTCTTCTGGTACCAGCAATGCTTCAGGTCACGTACAACCTTTCTACTACGAAATCTCGTATATGATTCCACCGAATTATTAATAAAAAGATATTATGAGTTTAATTAAATCTATTTCCGGCATTCGAGGCACCATTGGTGGCCGTGCCGGCGAGGGTTTGAATCCCCTCGACATTGTGAAATTCACAAGTGCGTACGCAACCCTGATTCGTCGCACGACGAAAGTACAGAGCAACAAGATTGTGGTGGGACGCGATGCACGTATCTCTGGCGAGATGGTCAAGAACGTCGTTTGCGGCACCCTCATGGGTATGGGCTTCGATGTGGTCAATATCGGACTCGCCTCCACCCCTACCACTGAAATTGCTGTGGCGATGGAAGGTGCCTGTGGTGGTATCATCATCACCGCCAGCCACAATCCTCGTCATTGGAATGCCCTCAAACTTCTCAACGAGAAGGGCGAGTTCCTCAATGCCGCTGAAGGCAATGAAGTGTTGAAGATTGCTGAGGCAGAAGATTTCGACTTTGCGGATGTGGATGGTCTCGGCAAGTACATCGAAGACAATTCCTACGACCAGAAGCACATTGATATGGTGCTCGGCCTTGATCTCGTTGATGTGCCAGCCATCAAGAAGCAGAACTTCCGTGTGGCTTTCGACAGCATCAACTCCGTAGGTGGCATCATCCTGCCCAAACTCTTCAAGGCATTGGGCGTCGAGCACGTCACCCCACTCTATGCAGAACCTACAGGTGACTTCCAGCACAACCCAGAACCATTGGAGAAGAACCTCTCCGACATCATGGGACTCATGGCAAAGGGCGGCAACGATGTAGGTTTCGTCGTTGACCCAGATGTGGATCGTCTCGCCTTCATCTGCGAAGACGGCAAGATGTATGGTGAGGAATACACCCTCGTCACAGTGGCTGACTACATCCTCAAGCACACGCCAGGCAACACCGTCAGCAACCTCTCTTCCACCCGTGCTCTTCGCGATGTGACTCGCAAGTACGGTCAGCAGTACAACGCTGCCGCTGTGGGTGAGGTGAATGTGGTGACTAAGATGAAGGAAACCAACACGGTCATTGGTGGTGAAGGAAATGGTGGCGTCATCTACCCTGCCGCTCACTATGGACGTGATGCCCTCGTAGGCATTGCCCTCTTCCTCAGCCATCTGGCACACGAACGTGAGGCAAAGCCAGGACTGACTGTCAGCCAACTGCGTGCCACCTATCCCAATTATGCTATTGCCAAGAACCGCATCGACCTCGATGCCTCCACCGATGTGGATGCCATCCTCGCCAAGGTCAAGGCGATGTACACAGGACAGGAAGGTGTGGAAGTGAACGACATCGATGGTGTGAAGATTGACTTCCCAGACAAATGGGTGCACCTCCGCAAGTCCAACACCGAGCCCATCATCCGTGTCTATTCAGAAGCAGCCACGATGGAAGCTGCCGACGAAATCGGCAAAACAATTATGAACGTGGTCTATTCGATGAAGTAGTATGTTTTGCTGATGATAGGGTATCGTCCATTTTAACTTCCACGAGCGTAGTGAGTTTACTACCATTTTTACTTCCCATTTTACTTCCGAAAGTTGAGTTACTTATAAAGCAGCGGAATACCGCTGCTTTTTTTGTGTCTATACCTATCCTTCACACCCTTAATTTGTTACTTTTGTTACTCATTTTGTTACTCGGATGCTATGTTCGAGGCGTTTTTGTACGTCTTTCTGAATCAGGAAGATAGATGGTGAAATCATAGGTTTGGGGGGGATAGGTAGAAGATGCCATGAGATTGGTGGAGTGAATTTTTGTTACCCGTTTGTTACCCGGAGAGGGCATCCCACTTCTGAAACGCCCTGTTTATCGCACTTTCAGCGGTCGCTGCAACATAGCGGCCGCTTTATATAATATATATGTACGCACGCGAGGGAACGAAGGAGGAACACCTGTTTGGGGGCTGCATGTAGCTGCTTGCCCCACCGCACTTGCAAGGGAGAAAATGCCCATCATCTGAAAATAGAAGAAAGAAGAGAAAAAATTCAACAACTATTTTTATAATCAACTTTATTTATTAACAATCAAATTAAAACTTTAGTATTATGAAAAGTAAAAATTTTCTACTATTAGCTTTAATGATTCTCTTGCCAGTTTTGGCATGGGCAGACAACCCCACCAATTGGGTGGATGTGAATGCTGGTACTGCTGACACAAAGCAGTATGTGGCTACCATCGACAAATTTGTGGCGGCTGGTGTTCTTCCAGAAGTTCATGCCCTCAAATTAGGCGAAGAGACATTGACCACATTCGAATCTACCGGCGAGGTTTACAAGGATGTCAGTGGCAATCTTGTAGTGCTGGCAGGTGAGAATGAGTATTCAGCAACCACACCTAAGGGTATTTACTACCTCAAGGTTTTGGTCACTCGCACCGTTGGCGAGAATGTTAAAAAGGACTACATTTTCGTTCCATTCATTGTGGGCGAAGCGGTAAATTGGAGTCGTGTCAACAGCAAAACCACATTTGATGCTGCCATGACACCATACACCGAGCAGACCGGAGAAGGTGGTGGTGCATACTGGATGTACTACGAGAAGTATCCATGGTGTGACGTTTATTACAACAATGGCGATGCAAGCAGAATCTTGTACCCAGGTCAAAATGTTGATGGTACAGGAGTTGCCTACTATCCAGAAACGGAGGAGCAATTGGAAAATGCAACCGCATGGTATAATAACTTGAGGAACCAGTATGGCTCCAAGATCACTCATCAATGGACCAATGCAACTGAAGTCAGCAATCCCGACAACTTTGTGATGGGTTGGCTCAACACTGATGCTGCGAATCCAATCACCGTTGACGATGAGACAGATTTAGGTGTTGTCGTATTCAAGTATAGTGATGACATTGATGCTGCTTGGATTCCAACTGCAAATCCACGCAATCCTGGTAAAATCTTGATGGTTTCAATGGATGAAGCCATGGAAAATTTGGGATTCGCAGTATACGATGAGGATTTCTTCAGCATATTGATGGCTCCTAGTGATGTTGCCGATGCTAATTTCAATTTGAATGACTATGAGCGTCAGGCAAAACCTCTTATTCAGTTGACTGCAGAGAATACTAACATCACGTTCGATGGTGATGCTACAGACCCATTCACCTACAATGGTGCTGAGCAGAAGCCTGACAACATCGCTGTTTTTTACACCGGTGGGGATGACGAGATCAAGTTGACTGATTGTGCAAACGTTGACTTCGACTTTGAGGTTGTTTATCCTTATGATGACGACGACATTGCAGAAGTTGATCCAGACGTGGATGGTTTAACCAACTACGTAGATGCTGGCCAAAAGCCATTTATTATCGTAGCTAA
>JAGAAZ010000105.1 GCA_017614895.1 Bacteroidaceae bacterium
CAAGGGTGCTTGGTTTGCTAACCCTGCTTACGTTCAGATACACCCAACTTGTATTCCAGTTCATGGTGACAAGCAGTCTAAATTGACATTGATGTCAGAGTCTCTGCGTAACGATGGCCGTATCTGGGTACCAAAGAAGCTCGAAGATGCAAAGGCATTGCAGGCTGGTACGAAGGAAGGTTGGGAGATTCCAGAGGAAGACCGCGACTACTATCTGGAGCGTCGCTATCCTGCATTCGGTAACCTCGTTCCTCGTGACGTGGCTTCTCGTGCAGCCAAGGAGCGTTGCGACAAGGGCTTCGGTGTGAACAACACAGGTCTTGCCGTTTACCTTGACTTCTCTGAGTCTATCCAGCGTCTCGGCATCGACGTGATTCGTCAGCGTTATGGCAACCTCTTCGACATGTATGAGGAGATTACCGACGTAAACCCAGGCGAAAAGCGTGCTACTGTCAACGGCATGGATTACTATAACCCAATGATGATCTTCCCTGCTATCCACTACACAATGGGTGGTATCTGGGTTGACTACGAACTCCAGACCTCTATTCCTGGTCTCTTCGCCATTGGTGAATGTAACTTCTCAGATCACGGTGCTAACCGTCTTGGTGCATCTGCCCTTATGCAGGGTCTTGCCGACGGTTACTTCGTTTTGCCTTACACCATCCAGAACTATCTCGCTGACCAGAGCATCTGGCCACGCATCTCTACTGATGCACCTGAGTTCGCTGAAGTGGAGAAGGCTACAGAGGAGCGCATCCAGAAGCTCATGAGCATCAAGGGTAAGCGTTCTGTGGACTCTATCCACAAGGAACTCGGCCACATCTGCTGGGAATACATCGGCATGGGTCGCACAAAGGAAGGTCTCGAGAAGGGCATCAAGCTCATCGACGAACTTCGCAAGGAATTCGACACCAACCTCTTCATCCCTGGCAGTCGTGAAGGTCTCAACGTGGAACTTGACAAGGCTATCCACCTCGACGACTTCATCACCATGGGTAAGCTCATCGCCTACGACGCCCTCTCTCGTGAGGAGTCTTGTGGTGGTCACTTCCGTGAGGAGCACCAGACAGAGGAAGGTGAAGCTAAGCGCGACGACAAGAACTTCTTCTACGTGGGCTGCTGGAAGTATGAAGGCACCGACGCTGCCGCTCCAACGCTCATCAAGGAGCCACTTGAGTATGAAGCAATCAAAGTACAAACCCGTAACTACAAGAACTAATCACCATGGCTGAAAAAGTATTAAAATCATTCACAGTAAAATACTGGAAGCAGAATGGTCCGAAAGATGCGGGTCATTTTGAAGAGAAGGTAATGAAGGACATCCCTGGAGATACTTCATTCCTCGAGATGCTCGACATCCTCAACGAGCAGTTGATTGAAGAAGGCAAGGAGCCTTTCGTGTTTGACCACGACTGTCGCGAGGGCATCTGCGGCATGTGCTCGCTCTACATCAACGGTACGCCACACGGCAAGACCGAGCGTGGAGCCACCACTTGCCAGCTCTACATGCGTAAGTTCAACGAGGGTGACGTCATCACCATCGAGCCTTGGCGTTCTGCAGGTTTCCCTGTCATCAAGGACTGTATGGTTGACCGCACCGCCTTCGACAAGATCATCCAGGCAGGTGGCTACACCACCGTTCGCACAGGTGCTCCACAGGATGCCAACGCCATCCTCATCCCTAAGGAGGATGCTGACGAGGCAATGGATTGCGCTTCCTGCATCGGTTGTGGTGCTTGCGTAGCCGCTTGTAAGAACGGTTCTGCCATGCTCTTCGTGTCCTCGAAGGTCAGCCAGCTCGCTCTCCTTCCACAGGGTCGCGTAGAGGCAGCCCGTCGTGCCAAGGCAATGGTAGCCAAGATGGACGAACTCGGTTTCGGCAACTGCACCAACACCCGTGCCTGCGAAGCCGTATGTCCTAAGTGCGAGACCATCGCCAACATCGCCCGCTTGAACCGCGAGTTCATCAAGGCAAAACTGGCGGACTAATTACATTATATATAATAAGAAGCGTCGTAGATCGAAATCTGCGACGCTTCTTTTGTTTGCCATTACCATTTGTCTGCCCAGCGGATGACGGGCACACCATCCTTGTCAAACTCGATGGGAAGCCAGAGGTGGAGGCTCTGGGAGAGATGGCGGGGATTCCATATGTCTGCCATGAAGATGGGCTTGCCGTTCATCTGATAGATGTAGGTGCCCTGAGCACCGAAGGTCTTGTTGGCAGGCATGTCGCGATAGCCTGTGGCAGTGCCGACGAAGGGGGATGGATGCTGTTTCCAGGGACCCCAGATGCTCTTGGCGCTGAACATGCGGGCCTCGTTGGGCGACCAGCCTGTGCAACCTGAGCAGATGAGCCAGTAGGTGCCGTTGTGCTTGAAGATGCAGGGTGCCTCGTTCTGTCCGCCTGGAGCCACCATGTTATATTTTCCTGTGAAATCGAGGTAGTCGTCAGTCAGTTCGCTGACCAGCAGCGTGAGGTTCTCCTGCGAGGAAGTGATGTGGTAGGCCTTGCCGTCATCGTCCACATAGACGGTCATGTCGCGGCTCATCTGGCCTCCTTTCATGTCGCGCCACAGGTACATGCCCTTGTTCACCTCGCGTCGCCAAGGTTCTGTCCACCACTCTTTCCATTGCGAGGCATCCGTCTGCTGAGCCGCCTTGATGGCTTTCTCATCCATGTCGAACGGCCACTGATTGGCGTGGATGCGCTGACTGCGAAGGAATTGGAAAGGGCCTGTGGGTGAGTCGCTCACAGCAAAAGCCACACGGGCAGCATCATAGCCACGACCCTTCAGCTCGAGGTGGAAGAGCATCACAAACTTCTTGGTCTTGGGGTTGTAGAGCACCTTGGGACGCTCCATGATGCAGCCCCGTTCGATGTCGTGTCCTGCCTCTTGGCTCGTTGCCAAAGCCACACCCTCGTTCTTCCATGTCTTCAGGTCGGCAGAGGAATAGACGGAGATGCCTGTCTCCGTGCTGCCACCACTGTAGGGACGGTTCTCCCCATACCAGTAGTAGGTGTTGTTGTACTGGATGATGTTGCCACCATGCGCATTGATGTGCTGGCCGTCAGTGTCCATCCACAACTGACCGTTCACGTGCTCCTGTGCTTGTGCGAAAGAGGACAAAAGAAGAGCCATGCAGCACATCGCAAGGCTCTTCGTCCTTAAGTTCAGTTTCATATTTGAGGAGTTTTGAGAATATTACAGCACCTTGATGAGTTCCACATCAAAGATGAGTGTGGCGAATGGTGGAATCATCGCACCTGCCCCACCCTCTCCGTAGGCGAGCATGTAAGGGATGTAGAAGCGGTACTTGGCACCTTCTGCCATGAGCTGCACACCTTCTGTCCAACCTGCGATGACCTGCTGCAAACCGAAGTCGGCAGGAGCATTGCGCTTGTAGCTGCTGTCGAAGATGGTGCCGTCGAGCAGGCGACCTTCGTAGTGGCAACGAACGGTGTCGGTAGCCTTAGGCTGTTTGCCTGTACCCTCTGTGAGCACTTCGTACTGCAGACCACTCTTGGTCACGATGATGCCCTCCTTCTTGGCATTCTCAGCCAGGAACTTCGCACCTTCCTCTTTGGCAGCCTTGCCTGCTTCAGCCTTGGCAGCGTTCTGCTTCTGTTCCAATTCACGGAAAAAAGCATTGACAATCTGCTGGCCTTCCTGATGGCTCACCTGGAGGCTATTGTCCTCGAGCACATCGGTGATGGATGCTGCAAAATCGTTGATGACGAGTTTTCCCTTGAGTCCCATTTGCTTGAGCTGCTGACCGATGCCGAGACCAAGCGCATAACTGAATTTATCCATAATAGTTCTTGAAGTTTTTATGTTTTAATTTGCTTAATTGTTGGATGAATGGTTGAAATCGGCTGCAAAGTTAGTCAATTTCCGCCAAAAATGCCTAACTTTGCACCAAATTAAGTTACAGATTATCAGAAAAAGAACAGGATATGGCATTAAAAGCAGGTATTGTGGGTTTGCCGAATGTGGGTAAGTCAACACTTTTCAATTGCTTGTCAAGTGCGAAGGCACAGGCAGCGAATTTTCCTTTTTGTACGATTGACGCACAGTTGGGTCAGGTGAGTGTGCCTGACGACCGACTGACCAAGTTGGCGGAGCTGGTGCATCCAGGTCGCATCGTGCCAGCCGTGTGCGACATTGTCGATATTGCAGGATTGGTGAAGGGTGCCAGTCAGGGTGAAGGACTGGGCAACCAGTTCTTGGGCAACATCCGTGAGTGCGATGCCATCATCCACGTGCTCCGTTGTTTTGACAATGGCAACATCGTGCATGTCGATGGTTCTGTTGACCCCGTGCGTGACAAGGAGATCATTGATACCGAATTGCAGTTGAAAGACCTCGAGACCGTCGAGATGCGCATCAAGAAGACCGAGAAGTTGGCGAATGTGGGTCACGACAAGAACGCCAAGGTGGAATATGGTTTATTGCTTCGCTACAAGGAAGCTTTGGAGAAGGGGCTGTCGGCTCGTACTGTCCAGCCAGAGAACGATGAGGAGGTGCTGGCTGCCAAGAATATGTTCCTCTTGACCACCAAGCCTGTGCTCTATGTGTGCAACGTCGATGATGCGAGTGCCAAGACGGGCAATGCCTATGTGGAACGAGTACGTGAGGCCATCAAGGGCGAGGATGCCGAGTTGATGATCATCAGTGCCCAGACAGAGGCAGATATCGCAGAGTTGGAAAGCTACGAGGAGAAGCAGATGTTCCTCGAAGACTTGGGTTTGGAGGAAAGTGGCTGCAACCGACTCATCAAGGCCATCTACTCGCTGCTCAACCTGCAGACCTTCATCACCGCTGGTGAAATGGAGGTGAAGGCATGGACCGTCCGTAAGGGTTGGAAAGCCCCACAATGTGCAGGTGTCATCCACACCGACTTCGAGAAGGGTTTCATCCGTGCTGAAGTCATCAAGTACGACGACTATATCAAATATGGCTCTGAAGCTGCTGTCCGCGAAGCAGGAAAACTTGCCGTCGAAGGCAAGGACTATGTGGTGCAGGACGGCGACATCATGCACTTCCGATTTAATGTGTAATTATGGTTGGTTTCATCGATTGGCAGCCCTCCGTTGAGGCTTTTTCCATTGGCTCCTTCAGTGTGCGTTGGTACTCCTTACTGTGGTGTATCGGCTTGTTGCTGGCGTATGTGATTGTGCAGCGTCTCTACAAGCAGCAGAAGATAGAGGAAGAGAAGTTCGAACCCCTGTTCTTCTATTGCTTTATGGGTGTGCTGATGGGTGCCCGATTGGGGCATTGCATCTTCTATGAGCCTGCCTATTACCTGACCAGCATGAAGGGCTTCATCGAGATGCTCATCCCCTTCCATCAGATGCCCGACGGCGCCTGGAAGTTCACAGGTTATGAAGGGCTGGCGTCCCATGGTGGCACCATCGGCTTGATGCTGGCGATGATGCTCTATTGGAAGAAGATGAAACTGAAACCTTGGGTGGTGATGGACAATATTGCCATCGCTGTCCCTGCCACCGCCTGCTGCATCCGTTTGGGCAACCTCATGAACTCAGAAATCATTGGCAATCCCACCGACTTGGCTTGGGGCTTCATCTTCCATAGCCGTGAGGCACTCGTCGATGGGCAATTGGCACCCCGTCATCCTGCCCAGCTCTACGAAGCCATTGCCTACCTTGTCTTTTTCGTCGTAGGCGCTCTGATTTACTGGCGTTGGTACAAGTCCCAGGGTATGCCCGAAAAGTCGCCCATAGCAGTTGGCACAGGTTTTTATTTCGGTTTCTGCCTTGCCACCATCTTCACCTTCCGCTTCTTCGTTGAGTTCCTGAAGAAAGAACAGGTGAGTTTCGAGCAGGACATGCCCCTCGACATGGGTCAACTCCTCTCCATCCCCTTCGTTATCTTAGGTTGCTGGTGCATGTGGAGAGCGAGAAAGCAGGCTGATTGATGTTTATCTTGGGATTCATAACCACTACCCTGAATCAAGGCAGTGGTTTTGTCCTCTGTGATTCCTGTCGGCATCGTCGCGATTCGCGACAGTGCCGTGGGACAAAATTTTGAGAGACGAAATTTGCGCTCCCACGAGAAAAAAATTACGGGCCCACGGGGGAACCAGAAACGCACCTTTTATTTCTTGTTCTTCTTTTGAGGCTTATCAAACTCTGTCCAGACATCATAAAATTCTTGTATGCTCATGCAAGTGCCTGCATAGTCCTTCATCTGTTGAGGGGTCAGTTGCACCTTCTTGTCATAGACAACCTGACCGTTCTTCCAACTCTTCATGGAGGGCCATTCCACAGGGAGCCACATGTCGCCCTTCGTGTCAAGCACCAGAAGGTTGTAGTCATCCCGACAATTGTGGATGAAGAGAGAGATGTCCTCATGAAGGTGAGTGTTTTGGTTCATCACGAAGTAAGTTTTGTACACACCTCTGGAGAATTGCTCGGGCACGAACTGGTCGGGATAAAACTCATAGAACGTGTGAGGGTGACGGGCAAGATACTGCCATATCGCATCCGTCAATTGGCGAAGCACGGACTGCATCTGTTCTCTCGAATGCATGGTATATACCGTGCCTTGGGTTTCCGAATAGGGTTGACCGGCAGGGGGCACCGAATCGGGCAAATCAACAAAGATGTCCGTCGGCGTCGCCTCACGCCAGATGCACATGTTGTTCTCGCCATATTGGTAAACGGGCTTCACCTGACACGCAGTATCGTGGCTGACGTAGAAAGAACGGCGTTCTATCCCTTTCTGCGACAGAATCGGTTTGATGAGTTTAGCGAAATCTTTCCTGTCCAGCAGTTCATGTGTCTTGTTCCAAACACTGTCGGGAGTTAATTCATAGTCAAATGAGCCGTATCCTTTGGTACGAAATGCCGAGGCTGGTATTCCTGGGATTTGGAATGGGTAATGATGGAAATCGACTTTTTCTGATGCCTCTTCAATAGGTTCTGCACCGATGGTATCCAACCGTACGTCCCCTGTCTGATAGTTTCCCAATTCAATATTGAACCAAACGCTGTCCTGATGCTCCCACATATTGGTGCGTGAAGGTTCAACCAGATTTGAAAGAGATTTGCAGGTACTGACAACAGCATCATACACTTGTTGTGCCTTCGCCTGCTTCCGCTGATAGTAGGCTTGAAGTGTGCGCAATGTGGAATCTTTTTGCTCATCACCCGTTTCCTCCATGACGGGCAGATCGTAAAGCTCACAGTCTATGCGGACCTCCTTATGGTGCTTCCCGTCATATTTGTATTGGGTCTGCACCACATCGCCTGACGACCTGTAATATTCCACGTCCTCATCTTTTGTAATTTCTCTCACATAACTGACTAAACTGTCAATGTTCAGCACATTCCCCACACCGCTGTAGATGTCAGCAGAGGTGAGCACACCCGTATTCTCTGGTGCAAGGTTGTAGCAGGATGTGGCTGTTGCCACAATCAGCAAGGCAAGTGTTGCCTTCAAATAAGTTCTTTTCATCGTTGTTTATTGTTTTGATGGAGTGATTGGATGGCTTCCATGTTGATGAAGCGATATTCGAGGGAAGAAATGCTATCCTCCACTGATTTCTTCATTGTTGGGGTGGCAAATGCACTCAGCACAACAATGATCAGGGGAAGAATGTAGAGCACTTTCATCTGCATCCAGGGATTGGAAGTTTTGTGCATCATCGCAATGCGCTGTTTCACAAGGCTTTGGCTGAAGCCGTTGGCAAGGGAAATGGAACTGGTGTCGATGGCCTTGCGGATGAGCAGGTTCTGGTATTGAGAAAGCCTCACTCCCTGTTGCAGAACATGGCGGTCGGCCTCATATTCGTGGACATCGCGAAGGCTCGTCCCTAGCAGATAGACAAAGGGATTCCACCATTGCACCACCTGAACAAAGGTGAGCAAGAGAATGTCGAGGGAATGGTGATGGAGGATGTGTCCCTTTTCGTGCAGGAGAATCTCATGGCGATGTTCGCTGTAATCCTTCTGGCTGATGACAATGCGATTCATCCAACTGCATGGAGCGATGTCATCGGAGTGGCAGTAGATGATGAAGCCGTCCACCTGGTCTTTCCACAGACAGCCCCGACGCATCAGCAAGCCCATACGAATGAACTGCCACAAGCGGAACAAAAGGGCTGAAACCATGCCGACGAGGCAGAGAATGCACAGAACTGAATACCACGACCAGGCGAAATGATGAGCAGCGGCAGGCGTCACCTTCTCACGTACTGAAGGAGGCACCGGTGTTGTCGTTCTCGTCTGCTCTTCCACAGGTTGTTCCCACGCCATCACTTGCTGATGCACAGCATGGGTGACGGGTTGCTCCTCATCTGCCAGCGAAGAGATGTTGCACAAAGGCAAGAGCAACGACAGCCCCAATATCGCCAGCAACGTGAAACGGTTGAGACGGAAGAAACTCTCCTTGCGCAGCATCAGTGTGTATGGCACATAAAGCAATGCCAGCACAAATGCAGACTTGATGGAATACAGGAATAATGCGGTCATCATATTATCTCTAAACTCTAAACACTTAACTCTTAACTCTTGTCTTCTTCCAACATTCCCAACAACTCGCGGATGTCGTCAGCCGAAAGATGTTCTTCTTTCACAAAGAAACTGAACATCGACTTGATGCTGCCATCGAAGAAATTCTTCTTCACCTCCTGCATCGTCCTGCGCGTGTATTCTGCACGACCAATCTTCGCCACATACATGTGGGTCTTGCCCTCGCCCTTGTTCTTGAAGAAATCCACATAGCCCCTCTCGTAGAGCATTTTCAAATAGGTGGCAATAGTGGTGTAGGCAGGCTTAGGCTCCTCCCAACGTTCAATAATGTCCCAAGCACAAGCAGAGTGGTTGATGTCCCACAGGATGCTCATCACCTGAAACTCCACCTTCGTCAGTGTGTTGTCCTTCTTTTTCATAAATCTGGTAGGTGTTTTTACTAAAGTTCTTGGGAGCGGTGCCCCAAGTATTGATTTTCGCTGGCAAAGTAACACCTCTTTTCCCAATCTCGCAAACTTTAGAAATAGAAAAATTGCGAGAAAGGTGCAGATTTAACATCTATTCGTAGAAATAGAGGGGACACGCGCAGTATCAAGTAGTGTTTTTCCAAAAAACCGCCCTCCTACCCTATCCTTTTCAGTTTTCCCTTCGTACTCACAAAATTTTGAAAGTTTCAAAATAAAATTCTAAAGTTTAGAAAAATATTTTGAAACTTGCAAAAAATATTTCTAAACTTTAGAAATTTTGTGGATAGCCTAGTGAGGATGAAATGAATCCCTTTCTAATATATCAAGGAAGGGCATGAAAGCGTGCTGCTTGATGGGGTATTGAGGAAAAAGAATCAGTCCCGTCACATCTTCACGACGCAACGGGGCTGTTGCCTATAGGACTTTCAAACGAAAAAACTTCGTTTAACTAATCTTGAATTAATTACTAACTTTTTATAAGAAAAGTAGTTTTGCCTGCGGAAGTTTATTTGAACATATTCTGCTTGATGATCTGTTGGACATCGGCAGGAGTTTCCTTCGTCTTGCAACAGTCGAGGATGTACTTCACCGCCTTGTCGGACAGAGACACCTTCTTCCAGATGTCGTGGCGTTTCTGCCAAGTGCCTTTGAATGTGGTCTTGTCGACCATCACCATGGCGTCCTTGATTTTTTCACGTCCCATCTCAGAATACCAGCCATCCTTGAAAGTGTAGGTTCCATACTCATGGGGCATCACGACAATCTTGCCGTCTTTGGTCAACGCCAGTTCCGCACAGGCATATTCGCCGTCAGGACCGTAGTACTTGAACTGAGTGTAGCCAGTTGCCTTGCCACACATTGTTTTCTTCTCGCCCTCCCACTGCATAGATTCCATGTACCATGTACCTACAAGTTCCTTGTCGTCAATTTTTACGTTCTGGGCACTTGCTTGCATGACACTCATGAGTGCCACTGCAATTACTAAAATAACTCTTTTCATACGCGTTACTTTTTTAATTAGGTTAGACATTAAGTGAATTGTCAGTGCAAAAGTACGGGCTTTTCACCATTCTGCCAAGCTTTTTTGTTTGCATTTATTTTGCATGGGGTTTGCAAAGTGTTTGCATTTTTCTCATGTGTCAATGGATAAGATGAATTCGTCCCACTCCTTTGTGCCTCCTTTTTGACCGAACACTTTCTTGTAGAGTCGGCTGCGCACGGTGCTGATGGTGCTGGCATCGCGTGCCAAAATGGTGGCGATGTCGGAGGGAGCCATCCTGAGTTTGATGAGCAGGCACACCTGATATTCGAGTTCAGACATGGGGTGGAGGTTGTATAACTGGCTACTGAAGCCTGGATAGACTTTTCTGATTTGGCTTTCGATGTTTTGCCAGTCTTCCTCTTTCAGACGCTGTCTTGTAGCGATACGATGTTGGAGGGCCTGGTATTCGTCGGAGGCAAAATAGGCTGTCTCGACCGACTCGATGGCTTGGCGCACTGAGGCGGGACGTTGTTCCTGCACCTCCTGAATCTGCTGCAACTGGAGTTGCATCTGCCGACGGCGTCGCTGATAAACGATGTAGTTGGTGACGGCAATGATGATGACGAGTGCGATGGTCATGACGAGCCACTGGATGTAACTCTCCTGTTGTCGCTCATGGGCTGAGAGCACGTAGTTGTTACCGCCTGCCTCTGTGCGTTCAGTTTCGCGGTCAATGATGTCGCACATGTCGGCACCCCATTCTTTGTAGAGGTCATCATCTCGGGTATAGGAATACAGGATGCCGTTGCGCTGGATGGTGATGAGGGTGTCGCTGACAGTGAGGGGATGAGGGTCCTTTCCTTCCAGGTAGAGCCACTCACCCCTGCCCTTATCAATCAAGGTTATGCTGCTTTTGGCTTTCGGCATGATTACCAGTCCTGAGGATGTGGTGGCTATCTTACATTCGTAGAGGGTGCTGTCTTGGTTGTAGATAAGGCAAAGCGTGCCGCTACCCTCCAACGAAAAGTCATATTCTGCCCCCATGGGGTACTGTAAATGACGCAGCACCCATGCGCCTTGCAGGCAGTAAGCAGGTTTGTTCTCTGTGGTAGAACCGCATCCCCACAACAGCAGGGCGGTCGTCAATAACATCCACAATTGCTTCATTGTTCCAATTTTTCTGCAAAAGTACGGCATCTTGACGAAAAAAACATCAAATCGACTTTGCATTTTGTTTGCAAAGGGCTGCAAAGTGTTTGCAAAGCATAAATAATAGCATACCTATATCTTTTTATTCGTCTCTCAGGGCTTCCACCACTTTGGTTCGGCAGATGTTCCAGGCAGGGATGGCGATGCCGATGCTGACCACGATGAGGATGATGAGATAGACAATGCCGGAGATGATGAGGAAATGCAGGGGCTTATTCGCCACCCAGGTGGGGTCGGGCTGGGGGCTGTAGGCGATGCACAACTCACCCAATCCTGTCTTCACATAATTAAGGTAGAGCACGCAGGTGATGAACATGCTCACTGTGGTGAGGATGAAGCCTTCTGCCAAGAACATTCCCATGATGCGTCCCCGTGTTGCTCCGAAGGCTCGCATGATGCCCGACTCCTCCGTGCGTCGTTTCGTCTGCATCCAGAAGGTGCCGATGACACCCAAGCAGAGGTTGATAAGGAAGAACAGGGCTGTGGCGACAGAAAGGTTGAAGCTGTAGGATTGGATAGGTATGGAGAATAGATTTTTGGAGGTCGCTATGTCATTGTAGGCGGTGAAAGAGCCGATGGTGAAGTGCTCGGATGCATACCGTGGGGCGTTGTAGTTCTGCTCCTCGATAAATCGCTGGACATTGACATCTGGTTTCAGACGGATGACAATGAGGTTCTGTACACCACTCATGTCTATTCCTCCGCAATCACGATAGATATGCCAGGTGTCATAGGAATCCGACACATGTACATCTTCCACTACAGCACGGATGGTGTAGTGTACATCGAGATACAATGACCACTCATATATATTCTTGCCGATGGCAGCCTCCGCTGAACCAAAGAGATGTTCGGCAAGGGAACGGCTGATGATACATCCATCGGTGAGGACGGAAAGTTCTTTGGCCGACGAGCATCCCGACACAGGCTGGATGCCGTAGGTTTCGAAGAAGTGTTCCCCAGCTGCATAGTAGATGGAGTTCAGCAGCAGCGTGTCGCCTTGATAGCTGAATTTCTCTTTGTAATCGGGGAGAATGACACCTTTCTCGACATCTTTAAGACCGATGACCCCCATGTTATCATGGGCACGGTTCACCTGCTCCACCTCGTCGAGTGCCAGCAGTTTCTGCTTGATGTGTTTGGATTCTTTTCGAAAGTTATCGTCCCTGCCGTTCATTGTTTCGTAGAGTTTGATGAAAGCGATGTTGGCCACCACCAATCGGTCGTTGTCAAAGCCCTTGGGGAGACTCCGATAATAGAGTTTCACCATGATGGGGTCGATTTGTGTGCAGGCCACAAAGCACACGACCACCAGTTCTGCAAAGAGCCACACGTTCTGAGCTCGTTGGCTCCAAAGATTCTTAAGTAGCTGTTTCATCTCTTCTGATTTAACGATTCGACAATCGGGTTACGTAAACTCATCCAGGCAGGGATGAGGCTTGACATCAAATTCACCACCGCACAGACCACAAAGGCGATGAGGAAGATGAGCGGCGAGAAGAGCATCTCGCCCTCCACCATCGGTTCGGGCAGGGTGTAGGTATTGTTGCCAATAGCGAAAAACACCCACGAGCGGAATACATAGAGCAAGAGCCAAGTAATCACCAACCCTACGACTCCACCACAAAGAGTGAGCACGAGGTTTTCGCTAATGACCTGATGCAGCAGTTCACGCCTTTTTGCACCAAATGCTTTCCTCACACCCATCTCGGGCAGTCTTCGTTTCATGCGAGCCGCCACCAGTCCGCTCAGGTTGAGGGCAGGGATAAGCAGCAGAACCAACACCTGCGGAAAGAGAGACACGAGTATTTCTTTCCACGAAGAAAGTTCTTCGCCCTCCGACATCATGCGCTGGGCATGAGGTTGTACAGAACCTTCGAAATCGTATTTCCACTTATCATTGCTGATGGTACGTTTATGCGCAATCTCGTCCAGTTCCCTCCTCAGGTCATCGATGGTACAACCTTCTTTCAGAACGACAATCGCCTTGTAGGCACCTTCGTTGTTGGGTATGAACAACTGCCCGAAACTCTCTGACATAATGGACGAAGTAGGTTCGATCACCCCCACGATGCGGATGTCGTAGCCGAAATTGACAGTCTTGCCCACAGGATTCACGCCTTTGCCGAACACTTTCTCCGCAATGTCCTTGCTGATGATGCCAACAGCCTTCGAGGCATCAGGATCTCCCCCCTCACAAAAGACCTCCTCCTGTGTGAAGGGACGTCCATATACAAACTTGTAATGATAGACCTTGAAGAAATTGGCGTCCACCAGTTTCAGTACGCCTGATACAATCCTCCCATCATCACTTGTCACATAAAATTTGTCTCTTACAAATGTTCCAGGGTCGATTATTGCACTCACAAACTCTGCACTTTTCAGCGGGTAGAGCCATTCTTTCACCTTCGTTGGATCGTAATAGTCACGCGTCCAATCGTCCGAGCTCCCGTCCTTGTAGGTCATTCGCATGCCCAACACATACACCGTCCTGCTCCGATTCACCTCTGGCTCGATGTCCGCTAACTTGGCGTAATACACCACAGCAATCACCATCGTAAAGGCAATCGCCAGAGCTGTTCCTGCGATGTAGATGCCCGAGAACAGCCGTTCCTCCTTCATCATGTGGAGGGCTTGACGTACATAAAGGGACCCTCTCCCCCAACCCCTCCCCCATAATTGGGAGGGGAGTTTCCATCCGGATGGTTTGTTTTTTGTTTTTTTGGAATTCATCTTATAAAAATCTTTTTGTTTTCTTACACCCCGTATGGCTCTCCCTCCCCATTACGGGGGAGGGTCGGGGAGAGGGTCTTCTATTCGTCCCGTAGCGCTGTGACAATCTTCTTTCGGCAGATGTTCCAGGCGGGGAGGGCGACACCGATGCTCACGATGATGAGGAGGAGCAGGAAGATGACGAGGGAAATGATGAGGAAGTGAGGCCAGAACTGGCTGATCCAGTCATTCTCCATGCCTGACGTGCCCCTGATTTCTCCGTCGGAGAGGATGTCAAACGAGGCGGCGAACTGTAGCCAGATGAAGTCGCCCAGAAGGGTGGCGAGGAGGGTGAGGATGGCTCCTTCGGCAAGGAAAGTGCAGAAGATGCGGATCTTCGAGGCTCCGAAGGCACGCATGATGCCGATGTCCTCTTTCCGTTTGCGGATTTGCAGCCAATAGGTGCCCAGGGTGCCGATGACCACGATGATGGCGAAGAGCACCAAGGGAACGGTGGCGAGTTGGTTGACGAGGGCACTCTCATTCCTCTCCTTTTGTCGCTCAAAGTGCTGGTTGTAGGTCTCTAACGATGCCAACACGTAGGAGCCAGCATAGAAATCATGCGTGAGCGTGGGCTGGTGTTTCTTCACAAACGCCCCGGCATCCACATCGGGCTTGAGGCGCAGGAGCAGTCTCATTCTGTTACTTGCCCAATAATTTGTGGGCACGAATGCCATGTAAGGGTATCGCTCGTAGGGTGATCCTTTCACATCCTCCACCACACCGGCAATGGTGTGATAGCCTGCCACCTCATAGTAATTTCCTTCAGGCGAATACATGTTGTTCACCATCGCCATCCGCTTGCCCACCACTTGGTCGGTGCCGAAAAGCTGCTTTGCCAGGCTGCGGGTGATGACGATGGCATCTTGTGGCAGTTCTCTCGACAGCACTTCGGGGGCAGGACTCCCTTCGATGGTTTGCAGACCCTGCGTCTCGAAGAAGTGTTCATTGGGGTAATAGTACTTGCTCGAAGCACTGGTGATTTTCAGCGTGTCGTCGGCAGGAGCAAAGGATCTCCAATCGTACAGGCGAAGGTTTTCACCTATATATTCAAAGGCAATGCACACCGACTGCACCTCAGGCAGGTTCTGCAGTTTGGTCTTCAGCACTTGATACCGCTCCACTTCTTCCTCGTATGGGATTCCTCCCCTCTCCTGCAGTTCTTGTTCCAGTTCCCCTCGGAGTTCTCCGAACTGCCCCACACACAGGTGATCCTTCTCAAAATCTCCCGCAGGGTTGCAGAAGTAATTGCCATAGTTGGTCACCACGATGTAGTCCACCATGAACCAGCTCAGCACTGTGATGATGGCAATCTCAGCGAATATCCAACCGTTCTGTTTGCGATGCGCCCATAAGTTTTTAAGTATAAGTCTCATTACTTTTTCTGATTTAGCGATTCAACAATGGGTTTCTTGAGCGATGTCCATGCTGGGATGAGGGCTGCCATGAGGTTGAGCACAGCACAGCAGGCGAAGGCGATGAGGAAGAGGGTGGGCGTGAAGAACATATCCAATTGCAGCGACACGTTGTCCACAGGGTCATACTCTCGTCCGAACATCGACAGGAACAGGGTGCTGTTGCGCACAGCGGCGATGAACAGCCACGAGAGCAGATAGCCCACCACGCCTCCACAGAGTGTCAGCACCAGATTCTCCTGTATCACCTCGTTCAGCAGCACTCGCTTCTTGGCTCCGAACGCCTTGCGGATGCCCATCTCTGCCACACGAGCCTCCATCTGGTTCGACACCATGCCGCTCAGGTTGATGGCTGGCAAGAGGAGGAGCAGCAGCATGAACAGGGCAGGTATGGAGAGGTTTGCCAACAGGTCGGTGGTCGAGGCGTCGTTCACCTCTTCGCCGAAGAAATTCAGTACCCTCCGCCAGTGCGGCCTCACTTGGATGTACCAGTTCCAATCCTCTCCCGTCGTGCTCTTCAGCATGGAGAGGTACTTCGCCTTGTAAGGCTCCAGTTCGTCCATCAGCATCTCTCGGGTATATCCCTTCTTCAGCAGCACACGCACCTCCAAGCCTCCAGCCCAAGTGACATTTTCAGCTTTCCAATGTGACCGCGAGTCGCTGACGGTGTAGGGCATGTAGATGTCGGCAGAGGTTTCCTTCAGCAGCGGACTCACCCCCTTCACCACTCCCACCACTCGATAGGGGAGATAGTTGAGCTGGATGGTCTGCCCCACAAGCCCAGACTCTGCCTGCAGTTTCCTTGCCAATGCCTCGGTGATGACGACGCACCTGTCGGCATTCTTCAGATTCTCCTCATTGTAGGGTTTGCCTTCCACGAACTTGAATTCGTAGAGGCGGAAGAAGTTGGGGTCGGTGAACATGGCGCTGACTGGCACTTCCTGTTTGCCTACCTCCTTGCAGACTGTGAAGCTGTAGATATAGTCGGTATTCATCACAGCACTCACCACTTCGGCACATTCCAACTTGCTGAACATCTCCTCCACCGCTTGGGGCGAATACCCCGAATAGCCGATGTATCCTCCATCGGAGCGGGTGAAATTGCTGCCCACATAGATGGTTCTGTCCCTGTTCACCTCGGGGTAGATATTGCCCATGCGGATGTGCAGAATCAGTGCCACCACCATCGCCGAGGCAATAGCGACTGCCGTACCTGCTATGTAGATGGCGGAGAACTGCTTGTCCTCACGAATCAGCGCCAGGGCTTGGCGTACATATAATAATAGTTTACTCATTGTATTTGTCTTCCGTCCAAGAACTTGATGATGCGTTTTGTCTGCTGAGCCTGCTGCTCGTTGTGGGTCACCATCACGATGGTTCTGCCGTCCTCCTCATTCAGTTGCTTGAGGAGTCCGAGGATGTCGGCACCCATCTTCGAGTCGAGGTTACCCGTTGGCTCGTCGGCAAGGATGATTTCAGGGTTGCCGATGATGGCACGGGCAATGGCGACACGCTGGCACTGACCACCTGAGAGCTGCACGGGCGTGTGCTTCATGCGATGGGAGAGCCCTACCCTTTCGATGACTTCCTTCGCTCTGCGGATGCGTTCGCTGTAGCCGATGCCACGATAGAGGAGAGGGAGTTGCACGTTGTCAATCACGTTGAGCGAACTGATGAGGTGGAAGGACTGGAACACGAAGCCGAGGGTTCTGTTGCGGAAGTCAGCCAACTGGTTGTCGGAAAGGTTGTGGCTGATGGTGGTGCCACAGAGTTCCACGGTTCCGCTGGTCGGTTCGTCGAGGAGTCCCATGATGTTGAGCAGGGTCGATTTGCCACAGCCCGAAGGTCCCATCACGCTGAGGAACTCTCCTTTTTCTACTTCGATGTTTACGTTCTCCAATGCCTGAGTCTCAATTTCCTCAGTGCGATACACCTTGTTGATGTCTGTCAATTTGATGATTGTTTCCATTGTTTTTTATTTGTTTTTTTATTGTAAGAAATTTCTTGTCAAATAGTGCCAGTTTTGAGTTAGTATATTAACTCGTCGGAGTTACTATACTAACTCGTCGGAGTTAATATACTAACTCGAAACCCGTACTATATGGGGGGATTATTCGTCCCGTAGTGCGGCGACTATTTTTGTCCTGCAAATGTTCCATGCTGGGATAGCAATTCCGATGCTGACCACGATGAGGATAATCACATACACAATACCCGAGATGATGAGAAAGTGCAGGGGCTTGTTTGCCACCCAAGTGGGGTCGGGTTGTGTGGGATAGGGATTGAAAAACAGTTCCCCTAATCCAGTCTTCACATAGTTAAGGTAGAGCACGCAGGTGATGAACATGCTGAAGGTGGTGAGCACGATGCCTTCCGCCAGGAACATTCCCATGATGCGTCCCTTGGTCGCTCCGAAGGCTCGCATGATGCCCGACTCCTCCGTTCTCCGCTTCGTCTGCATCCAGAACGTGCCGATCACGCCCAGACACAGGTTGATGAGGAAGAAGAGGGCTGTGGCAATGGAGAGGTTGAAGTCGTACTCCCCCTCTCGGTCGTACGTGGAGGTCTCTACCTCGCTGTAGGGCATCAAGCCACTGAGGGTGAGATACTCCGTTGACACCTCCTCGATGTGGTAGTTCACCTCTTCGATGAACCGCTGCATGTTCACACCAGGCTTCACTCGGATGGCGATGCGAGGATGCATGGTGTTGCCGACTCTTCCATTGGCAGAGAACGCCATCCACGTGGAGTACATGCTGCCATCGGCGTTCACGTCTTCCACCACGCCCACAACGGTATGATGGAACTCCTCGCCATCGAGAAACCAACCTGCCACCATCTGTTTTCCGATGGCTGCTTCAGGCGATCCGAACATCTTCTTTGCCAGCGAACGGGTGAGGATGACGTGGGCAATGCCGTGAAAGCTCGATGACATCTCGTGCTGGGAAGGACTGCCTGGAACGGGATGAATGCCGAAAGTCTCGAAGAAATCCTCTTCCTCGTTGAAGTAGCACCACGGAATGAAGATGGTGTCATTCCCACATGGCTGCTCCACGAGATGCTGCTGCATTCGGGGATAACCACCGATGTCATCCAAGAACGAGACACTTTCCACTCCCTCCTGCGCCAAGAGATGCTCTTTGAGGAGCTTTGCCTGTGCCTTGAACAATTCGTCTGCTCGGTCGTATATTTCCTCGGGTGTCGAACCTCCGTCTTGTACTGACTTGATTTCTGCCACATCTGCCACCACCAGTTGTTCCATGTCGAACCCTACGGGCAGATTCCGATAAAAGAGTCTCACGACGATGGGGTCGAGTTGTGTCCAAGCGACAAAGCACACCACCACCAGTTCTGCGAAGAGCCACACGTTCTGTGCCCGTTGGCTCCAAAGATTATTCAGTATCTGTTTCATTATTTCTTCTGATTCATGGATTCAACAATCGGATTACGGAGACTCCACCAGGCAGGGATGAAGGTCGCCATCAGGTTCACCACCATGCACACACCCAAGGCGATAAGGAAGATGAAGGGTGAGAAGAGCATCTCGCCTTGCAATAACGGTTCTGGAGTCAGTTGAGGCACCATGCCAAAAGCGAAGAATGCCCACGAACGGAACACGTAGAGCAACAGCCACGTGATGACCAATCCGACGAGACCGCCACACAGCGTCAGCACCAAGTTCTCCGTGATGACCTGATGGAGCAGTTCGCTCTTCTTGGCACCAAATGCCTTTCGCACCCCCATCTCTGGCATACGCCGTTTCATGCGAGCTGCCACCAAGCCGCTCAGATTGAGGGCTGGCACCAGCAGCAGCACAAACACCTTGGGCAGCAGCGACAGGAGGATGTCCTTCCATGTTGAGACTAAAGGACCTCTCGACAAGACGGCTCGGGCATGGGGATGCAACTGCAACTCCATCGTGTACTCCTCATTACTCATATTGTAACGATGCACTTTCTCATCCAATTCCTTCTTCACATCCTCCAGGGTGCAACCTTCTTTCATCACGATAGTCACACCATCCGCTCCATCGGAAGCAGGGATAAACATTTGTCCATAGCTTTGGGAGGCGATGGACGAAGTGGGTTCTATCACGCCCACGATGCGATATTCATTGTTATTCATCTCAATCGTCTTTCCTACAGGATCCACATCCTTGCCAAACACTTGCTCCGAAATGTCCTTGCTGATGATGGCAATGAGTACATTTTCAATATTGGTGCTGTCGGTAGGCAATCCCTCTTCCATCGTGAAAGGTCGACCATAAACAAAATGGTGGCGATAGACCTTGAAGAAATTGGCATCAACCCCTCGCATCACGACTTGTATCATCCGCTTCCCTCCGTTTGTTTTCAGATGGAATAGAAAGTTGTTGTATTTTTCGGCTCTCAGGACACAACAAGCCACTTCCGCACTTTTCATGTGATAGAACCAATCAATCATTTGATCACGCGAGAAGATGCAGTAACTCATTGACCCGTAATCTTTTCTTGTTCTATACCCATCCACATACACCGTCCTGCTCCTGTTCACTTCCGGCTCGATGTCCGCCACCTTGGCGTAATACACTACGGCAATCACCATCGTGAAGGCAATCGCCAAGGCTGTTCCTGCGATGTAGATGCCCGAGAACAACCGTTCCTCCTTCATCATGTGGAGGGCTTGTCGAAAATAAAGTGTTAGTTTGTTCATTTGTTATATGAATCGATTTGTTTCTTTACACATTATATAATACAAAAAACGTGCCACAAGCGTAACACGTTGATAATCAGTAATGCCTTCTCGTAAGAGTGTCCAGAAATGGACACCTACCGTCCAGAAATGGACACCAAGAAGATTATGGGAAGAGAATAGTGAAACGGGTAAGTCCATCCTCGGGGCTGGTCAGCAGGGTAAAAGTACAGCCGTGTTTGGTGAGGATGTCACGAATCAGCAGGAGACCAAGCCCTTGCCCTTGGGGTTTGGTGGAATAAAAGGGTGTGAAGAGATGGGGAGCCACTTCGGGTGAGATGCCACGACCATTGTCGGTGATGATCAATGTCTTGGGTTGGGTCTCTATCTTGATTTCGCCCTCACCACTGATGCTTTCGATGGCGTTCTTCACAATATTCACCAGCACTTGCTGGAAAAGCGTGGTGTCCAAATGCACAGGGGTGGCCTCATCCGTCAGTTTGAACGTCAGACGGATGTTGTGGGTTTGGCAGAGACCTTCGAGGAAGGAATGACAAGTCTCCACTTCTTCGCTCAGGTCGCAAAGGGTGAGTTGAGGCTCAGGCACTTTCACCACGTTGGCAAAACGAGTGACGAATTCCGCCATCTTCTGGGTACGTTCACGACTGGCATCGAGTGCTTCTTGTGCCGTGTTGCCTTGCAGTTCCGTTTGGATAAGGTCTAACGTACTCACAATTCCTGCCACATTATTATTGACTTCATGCGCGATCATGCGGATGACCTTCTCATAAGCAGCCTTCTCTGCCTTCATCACCTCGGATGTGAGTGACTCGATGAGGAAGAAAGGATGCTGATAACCTCGGTCGAGGAAAGAAAGATGACTGAGGTGATAGATTTGGGAATTGCTGAGTCGAAGCGTGGTATCCTCTCCCAACGGCAAGGACTTCATGGCTTCGGAGAGTGCAGGTGTGAGCATCTGCTTGGCGGCAGGATTCATCGAACGGACATTGCCCGAGAGATCGCACAGAATGACTCCCATTGGCGAGGCCTCGATAAGCAGGTTGAGGAAGGTGTTCTGTTCGTCGAGTCGCAGATGCTCGTTGCGCAGTCGGGTGATGAGCGCATTGAAGGTCTTCACGATTTCGTCTGTCTCCTTCTGTCCCGAAGGGGAAAGCGTGGTGCTCATGTCTTGGTCGCGCAGCAGTTCCATTCCGCTGGTCAGCGTGTCGATGGGACGGATGACCTTTCGATAGAAGAAGATGAGATAGCCTATCATCAGCACCAGCACCCCTTCCGCCACATAGAAGATGACGGGACGGACGCTAAATGTCAACCACATCAGGGCGGCAAACACACCCACGATGATGAGGGCCAGCAAGAAAAAGTAATATCTTATCTTCATATCTATTCTCTAAACTCTAAACCCTAAACTCTAAACCATTACAGTCCATGTTTTTCTATCTTCCGATAGAGTGCTCCACGACTGATGCCCAGTTCCTTTGCCACCAACGAGAGATTGCCTTGATGCTTCTCAATGGCAGCAGCAATGGAGGCACGTTCGATTTCCTCGAGGGTAAGAGCAGACCCCTGACCTCCCAAGGCAGAGGGCTGTCGCGATGTTTCATGTTTTGCAGGTTGATATGCAGCCTTGAAATTTTCGACGGCTAACACCCCTTCACCTTCTTTGGAGGTTGGGGAGCTCATGAGTATTGTCCTCTCCACCAGATTCTTCAACTCTCGTATATTGCCTGGGAAGGGCAAGGTTTGGAGGTATTGGATGGCTTCGTCAGATGCTGACACAGTGGGAAGTCCGTTGGCAGCACAGGTCTGACGAATAAAATGCTCCACCAACAAGGGAATGTCCTCCTGTCGTTCACGCAGGGGTGCCAATTGCAGGTGAATGAGGTTGATGCGATAGAAGAGATCCTCACGGAAGGTCTTCTCGTTGACCATCTGACGGAGGTCGGCATTGGTGGCACATACCACACGCACATCCGTCCGTCGGGTCACGCTGTCGCCCAACACCTCGTAGGTCTGATCTTGGAGCACACGTAGCAGTTTCACCTGACTCGCCAGTTCCAATTCGCCAATCTCATCCAAGAAGATGGTGCCACCATCCGCCAGTTCGAAACGTCCAATGCGATCGTTCTTGGCATCCGTGAAACTTCCCTTCTTATGTCCAAACATCTCACTCTCAAACAAGGCTGTGGAGATGCCACCAAGGTTCACCTTCACGAAAGGTTTGTCCTTCCTTCGACTCTGTTCGTGGATAAACTGAGCAATGAGTTCCTTACCTGTACCAGACTCGCCCGTAATGAGTACAGGTGCATTGGGTTGTGCCACATGTTGGGCAGTGGCGAGGATAGATTGGAGAGAAGGAGAACGACCGATGATATAGGGAGCAGCTGTAGGGCATTCGTCGTGTTGGTCATCAGTCTCATTAGGAACATTGCGATAGCCCATTCCCTTTTGGGGTTGGGGGACTCTCAAAGCTATCGCTGTTTCTATTCTGTCCATCAGCACTCCATTGTCCCAAGGTTTCGTGATGAAGTCAAAGGCTCCGTTACGCATTCCCTGAACAGCCAGGTCGATGGTGCCCCATGCCGTCATCAAGATGACGGGCACATCGGGTCGGAACACCTTCACCTGTTTCAGCAAGGTGAGTCCCTCCTCACCATCGGTGGCAAGGGTGTAGTTCATGTCCATCAGCACCAGCTCCAAGTCGGGATGGTTGCGCACCACCTCCATCGCTGCCACTGGTCCATCGGCACTCAGTACCGTGTATTCATTGCGCTCCAGCAGTAGCGTCAGCGTCACTCGGATGGCTCTATCGTCGTCAACAATCAGTATCATATTGGCATATTTTTTGCAAAGGTATGAAAAAGTTGAAGAATTGAAAAATTGAAGGATTGAAATCTTTCTTTACACCCGTATGGCAACTTCAATTCTTCAATTTTTCAACCTTTCAATTCTTTATTCACTAATGCGTATCTTTTCTTTTCCTTTGAACTTCTGCATATCGCTCACCACTACGCTGTCCCCTTCTTCCAATCCGCTGAGCACTTCCACATAGTCGTAGTTGCATTCGCCCAAACGGACGGTGCGAGGTACGAGGGTTTTGGCATCTTTAAAAATAAATAAGGTATAGTCGCCTGCACCTGTGTAGTAGGAGCCATTGCGGATGCGCAGTACGTCTTCCTTGATGCTGGTGATGACAAAGACCTCCACCTTCAAGCCTGAGCGCAGTTTGGGATGACTGGGGTTGTCCATCGAGACGGTGAAGGTGATGACACCGTTTTGGCTGAGGGGGGTGACGGTGCTGATGGTGCCGAAGAGGCGTTCCTTGCCAATCTTGACGAGCACACGACCACCTGCCACCACACGGTCGGAATAGGTGTCGGCAATCTCACCATTCACCTTGAAGTGGGTGAGGTCACTCACCACTGCCACCTTACTACCTACCCCGACGATGCTGCCAATCTCGGAACTGATATAGGTGAGGGTCGCCTTGCGAGTAGAACGGATATTGGCACCTTCGAGGGTACGACGGGTTTCGGAGAGTCCTTTGTCAGCGATGCCATCTTGCAATTGCTTCATGCGGAGGTCGGCTTTGCGCACTCGTAATTCGTTCTGGTATTGCTGCTTCAATTGTTTCAGTTGCATTTGTGCTGTGCGCAGGGTGATTTCCGCTTGGCGCACACGGTCTTTGGTGCCTGAGCCGAGGCTGTCCAAATACTGCTCGTTGCGCAGCTGTGCTTCCAACTGACCTAACTTCATCTCCTCCACCTCTATCTGCATACGACGGTCGCTGAGTTGGGTTTCGGTGTTGGTGGTGAGTTGCACGAGTTGCTGCTGACGAATTTCACGTTCATCAAGGGCTTTTGAGTAGTCGGTTTGTGCCGACTGAAGGTCGAGTCGGAGGAGGGGCGTACCCACATCCACGGTGTCGCCACTATGGGCATAGACCTCCAGAATCTGTGCGCTGATGGGTGAAATGATGACTTCCTCAAAGGCGGGCACCACCTTGCCTGTGGCTGTGATGCTCACATCAATCGTGCCCCGATCCACTTCCGACACGATGAGGCTTTTCTTATCCACTGAGGTCATCATCAGTACGCCCAGCCAAGTAGCTATCCCCAATATGACTGCGACAATGAGGACATATTTTCCAATTCTCACCATTCTTCTTTTGCGTTGCACGCTGACAGGAATGGCTCTGTCCATCGTTTGATTATCTGTTTTCATTTGATCAGTTTTTCAAAATCCACGTCAATGTTTCGGTTGTTCTCGAAGTCCCATAAGGTGATGGAACGGAGTTGGTAGTAGTAGTACCAGTAGTTGAAGAGTTGCGAGATGCGGTTCTGGCGCGCCTCGTCCTTGGAGGTTTGGGCATCGGAGAGTTCGAGGGTGGAGATGCTGCCTATTTTGAAGGTCTCCACGTTGGTGTGGTAGCGGCGTCGGGCAATGGTGTCCGCCTCTTCAGCGATGCGCAGTTGCTGTTGCTGGTGGTTGAACTGCTCGGTCAGTACGAAGAGGTTCTGTCGGAACTCCTGCGACTGCTGTCGCACTTGGTTGCGTACGATCTCGCGATTGCTTTCCGCCACCTTCACCTGTCCACGCCGTTTGCCCCAGTCGAGCAGGGGTAGCGACACGCCCACCTGCACCACTTCCTTGCTGAGCAGGTCGCGATAGGCATCATTCATCCGTGAGGCTGTGCCTGTATAACCCACTTGGGCATAGAGCGTCACGCTCCGCTGATTGCCCTTGGCGTAAGCTACGGAATAGTCGGCTTCGAGTTGGCGACGACGCATGGTGTTGGCAAAGGCGTTGTTCTCCAAGGCGTGGTTGAGCACATCCTCATAGACCAAGACCACTTCGGGGATGTTGTCGGGCACGATAGGCTCGATGTCTTCCTCCACATCGAGGAAGGCCTTCAGTTCGAACATTCTCGCTTTGCGATTGCTCTCCATGCTGGTCAGTGCCGACTGGGCATTGAGCATCTGGAGGCGCATCTGGAGAACATCGTTCTGACTGATGCTGCCCATTTCACGCTTTGCCTTTGCCACCTCATAGAGCTTCTCCGCATTCTGCAGGTTTTGTTCTGCGATGTGCAAGTTCTCATTTGCCAACAGGAGATTGAAGAACAGGTTGATGGCACGCATGGCCACCTGTTCGGTCTCGGCAAGGAACGATGCCTTTGCCTCTCGATAGCGGAGAGGTTCGATGCGACGATTCCACTTCATTGTGTTCACACCGAAGAGTGGTTGGCTCAGTGTCAGCGCAATAGGCATACTCATGAATTGGTTTCTGCCCCCACTGACGTCACCACTCATCTGTCGCAACCAATCCAACGATGACTCCACCGAAAGCGTACCGCCTGTGAGCCCAATCCTCTGACTCACATGCAGCGAACCGTCCAGTTCCATGTAGTCGTTGCGCACATACGAATGGGTGCCATCTTCTCGCTGGTAGGTGCTGTACCGCTTGTTGTAGGTCGGCACATTTGCCGAAAGCGACACTTCGGGCAACAGTTCCGCCTTGTAACTTCGCCATTCCCAGTAGGCAGATTTCAGTTCGCCCAATGCTACTGCTGCGTCCACACTCTGCCGACGTGCCATCAGGATGCACTCGTCAAGGCTCAGTCGGAGGGTGTCCCCTTCGGCATGTACCATCATGGACAGGAGGCACAGCATCATCAAAACCAATGTTCTTTTCTTCATTTTTTAAATTGTTGAATGATGCCTCTCCTATAGAACAAAAGACGTGCCTGAATCGTAACTTATTGATTTTCTGTAGGGCGACAAAAAAAGAGTGTCCATTTCTGGACACCCACTGTCCAAAAATGGACACCATGATGATATCGTTTGTCGGCCTTTACAAGCTCTCCAGCATCCGTTTGAGCACGACGGTGGCGGAGATTTCGCGGTTGGCGGCTTCGGGGATGACGATGGAGGTGGGCGCCTCGATGACGTCGTCGGTGACGATCATGTTGCGACGGACGGGGAGGCAGTGCATGAAGAAGGCGTTGTTGGTGACGGCCATCTGGCGGTCGGAGACGGTCCATGCGGCATAGTCGTGGTAGTCGCCCAGCACCTTGCCGTAGTCGTCAGGACGGGTGACACCAGGACAGCTCCAGTTCTTGGCATAGATGAAGTCGGCTCCCTCGAAGGCACGCATCTGGTCGTACTCCACAGGGGCATTGCCTACGAATTGGGGATCGAGTTCGTAGCCTTCAGGATGAGTGACCACAAAATCGACATCGGCAGCGTTCATCCACTCAGCGAAGGAGTTGGGCACAGCCTGTGGGAGTGCACGGGGGTGTGGTGCCCACGAGAGGACCACCTTGGGTCGCTTGTTGGGTGTGCGCTGGATGGCGTTGCCACCAAAGAGGGGATTCGGTTCGATGAGCGTGCGGTCTTTGTATTCCTCGATGGTGATGAGGTCGGCAAAGGCCTGCAGGGGGTGCACAGTGGCGCTCTCCATGAAGAAGACAGGGCGACCGCTGTACTGGATGAACTGCTGGAGGATCTTCTCCTCGTAGTCGTCCTTGCGCGACTCGAAACGGGCGAAGGAACGCACGCCGATGAGGTCGCAGTAGCAACCCATGACGGGGATGGCCTCCAAGAGGTGTTCGCTCTTGTCACCTTCCATGATGACGCCACGCTCGGTC
>JAGAAZ010000106.1 GCA_017614895.1 Bacteroidaceae bacterium
GGTTGGTTCATCACGAAGTCTGCCACAGGATTACCCTCTGCATCGAAACGGAGGTCGTGCATGAAGGCATCGCCGAAGAACTTGGGATCACGCGTGGTGCTTGCCAAGTAGCGGGCAGGAATGATGAGGTCGGTATTGCAGTTGTCAATCTGGATAGGAATGCAGGTTGACTGGATGATATCAAATTTCTCTTTAGCCATAATCTTACATCTTTCTTGGGTCAGTTACTACTCCTGTAATTGCGGATGCTGCCACCACCAGCGGCGAAGCAAGGATGGTGCGGGCACCGGGACCTTGACGACCGACGAAGTTGCGGTTGCTGGTAGAGATGGAGAGCTTGCCTGCTGGCACCTTGTCAGGATTCATGGCAAGACAAGAAGAACAAGATGGGAGACGGAGCTCGAAGCCTGCCTCTTCCAGAATCTTGTCAATACCCTCGTCGATGATCTGCTGACGAACGAGCCAAGAACCAGGAACGAGCCAAGCCACCACATTGTCAGCTTTCTTCTTACCCTTCACCACAGAGGCGAAAGCACGGAAGTCCTCGATGCGACCATTGGTGCAAGCACCGAGGAAGCAGTAGTCAACAGGCACGCCTTCAAGTTTCTGACCAGGTTCGAACTGCATGTATTCGAGCATGCTGAGGAACTGAGAACGGTCAGCTTCAGGAATTTCCTCAAGGGTAGGAATAGCCTCATCAATGGCAATACCAGCACCTGGATTTGTTCCGTAGGTGATGCGAGGAGCGATGTCCTCAGCACGATAAGTCACCTCTTTGTCGAACACGGAATCCTCGTCAGAGTAGAGCTTCTTCCACTCCTCCACAGCCTTGTCCCAATCCTCACCCTTAGGCGCATACTCACGACCCTTCAGATAAGCAAAGGTGGTTTCATCAGGAGCAATCAGACCTGCACGGCTACCCATCTCGATAGAGAGGTTAGAGAGTGTCAGACGTCCCTCCATGCTCATGTTGCGAACGGCTGAACCAGCGTATTCCACAGCATAACCCGTAGCACCAGAAGTGGTCATCTGCGCCATGATGTAGAGTGCCACATCTTTGGCAGTCGTACCTTCAGGCAGCGTACCTTCGATATTGATGCGCATCGTCTTGGGCTTGCTCTGCAGGATGCATTGCGAAGCCAACACCTGTGCCACCTCACTCGTACCGATACCCATTGCGATAGCACCCACAGCGCCATGCGTGGAAGTGTGAGAGTCGCCACAAACGATGGTCATGCCTGGCAAAGAAAGTGCCTTCTCTGGACCCACCACGTGGATGATACCGTTATCCTTCGTGCCCATCGCGAAGTGCTTGATGCCAAACTCCTCGCAATTGGCTTTCAAGGTTTCCACCTGCTTGCGACCTACAGGGTCATTGATGACCTCTTGCTGATCGGAAGGCGTGTTGTGGTCAGGCATTGCAATCACCTGCTCTGGACGGAACACCTTGATGTTCTTGTCTCTCAATGTGTCGAACGCCTGCGGACTCGTTACCTCATGTGCATACAAGCGGTCAATATAGAGTTGTGTGGGACCATCCTCCACGTTCTGCACGACGTGGGCATCCCAAATCTTATCAAATAATGTCTTTCCCATTTTTAGCCTCTGAATTTATTGATACAGTCAATATATGCCTCAACGGAAGCGGTGACGATGTCAGTGTTGGCACCAAAACCATAGTAAAGGTGACCATTGTATTCCACCTGCATGTGTACCTTACCCATGTCGTCAGAACCTTTAGAGAGCGCTTGGATGGTGAACTCCTTGAGGGTCATCTTGCGCTTGATGATGCACTTCAACGCATTGATGGCAGCATCCACAGGACCATTGCCCGATGCAGCAGCTTCGAAGTGCTCATTCGCCACCTGCAAACCGATGGAAGCCACAGAACGCACACCCTTACCTGTAGTCACCTGCAGATAGTCGAGCTTCACGTTGTGGGCAGCACTACGCTCTGCGCCAGCCAACACGAGGATATCATCGTCCGTCACTTCCTTCTTCTTGTCAGCCAATACGAGGAACTCCTCATAAATCTTGTCAAGCTTCTCACCTTCCACTTCCACACCATTCACACTCAGACGATGCTTCAAAGCAGCACGACCACTTCGAGCAGTCAGCACAATAGCGTTGTCATCGATTCCCACATCTCTTGGATCCATGATCTCGTAGGTCGATGCATTCTTCAGCACACCATCCTGATGGATACCGCTGGAATGAGCAAAGGCATTCTTACCCACAATCGCCTTGTTAGGCTGCACAGGCATATTCATCAACGAAGACACCATACGGCTCGTCGGATAAATCTTCGTCGTGTTGATGTTCGTCTCGATACCGAGGTCGGGGTGCGTCTTGAAAATCATCGCCACCTCTTCGAGAGAGGTATTACCAGCACGTTCACCGATACCATTGATGGTCACCTCCACCTGACGTGCACCTGCCAACACACCAGCTACCGTATTAGCAGTAGCCATACCGAGGTCGTTGTGACAGTGAGTCGAGAGGATGGACTTGCCAGCAGCAAAAGCATCCACATGCTCATACAGATACTTGATTTTCTCGTGATATTCGTTTGGCACACGGAAACCTGTCGTGTCAGGGATGTTACAAACCGTTGCACCAGCCTTGGTCACAGCGTCAATCACACGAGCCAGATACTCGTTGTCGGTACGACCAGCATCCTCAGCATAGAACTCCACATCCTCCACGTAACGCTTAGCATACTTCACGGCTGCCACAGCACGTTCGATGATTTCCTCTGGAGTCGAGTTGAACTTGTACTTGATGTGTGAAGGCGATGTGCCGATACCCGTATGAATACGCTTGTGCTTCGCATACTGAAGCGCCTCAGCAGCCACATCGATGTCCTTCTCCACTGCACGGGTCAACGCACAGATGGTAGGCCATGTGACCGCTTTTGAGATTTCTACTACGCTGTTGAAATCGCCTGGGCTGGAGATGGGGAAACCAGCCTCGATGACATCCACGCCCAACGCTTCCAACTGCTTAGCCACCTGAATCTTCTCAACCGTGTTGAGCTGACATCCTGGCACCTGCTCGCCATCGCGCAGCGTCGTGTCAAAAATAAATAATCTGTCTGCCATATTTATTGAATTAATTTATATCCCACAGCAATAGGCACAGGCACCCACAAATAAAAGTAAAACCTTCCCCACTGCCGTGAGAAAGGTTAAACATGAGTTTTACATTGTTATGCCTGATAGCACACGCACACCTTTCTCACCTTCGACTCTGTAAGTCGCAGTGCAAGAAGGTTCAGTAGTGCGGTATTGCTATAAATTGCCATAATTTTGAAATTTCGGATGCAAAGGTACAATCTTTTCTCGTTTTGGCAAAACTTTTTCCACATTATTTACTTTTCAGCCACAAAAGTGGTAACAGAACGGGCTGGCAGCGTTGTTTTCTTCAAGTCCACTTTGCCCACATTCTTCAAGCTCTCGCCTTCCACATCAGAGGTGCGATAAGCGGTGGAAGTTGAAAATTGAAAGTTGAAAGTTGAAAGTTGAGAAAGGTCAATACTGATGGGACAGCCTTCCTTACTGTAGTTGATGGCGACAACGACGAGGCTACCATCCGTATTCTTATAGGCAGAAAGCATCAGTCCATCTATCTCCATCGTTCCCTCCATGTCGAGACGAACAGCGCCAGGACGGACGAAACGGGAGAAATTGCCGAGTGTCCACATTAGTTTGGAATCGCGCACCATATTATCCTGAAGCGTTTCACGTCTTTGACCACGACCACCACTACGCTCCCCTTTCACAAACATACGGATAAGTCCATCTTTATAATTGCCTCCTGCCGCACGCCACCACTGCCACGAACGGGCATTGGCTACGGTCAAGTCATAATGCATCACACGTGCCACATAGAGTGCTTCCTCCATAGAATAATCAAAACCACCGCCTCCATGAATCTCTTCGTCGTTGGACATGATGCAGAGTTCCGTCATCCAAAATTCGACATCCACCTTGTCAAAGGCATCCTTGAGCCGTTTGCGGTAGCCATACAAACCCGTCCGTTCATATCCCCTGTCACCAGGTTTGAGGATGGGCGTATTCGTCCAATAGGAATGCCCGGCCATTACATGAGCGATGTTGGGAAGATTACCCACATAGGTATCCGTAGAATCCGGATTCCAGAAGGCTTGAATCTCGTAACCACGTTGCCAGTCAGTTTGATGGGTGGCAAACATACAACGGAAATCGCTCGATTCATTCACCAATATTTTGGTGGTGATGCCCCGCTGCTGAAACTCACGACTCATCTCACGAGCAATGTGTGCAATCTCTCTGTTCGTGGCTGGCGAACCTTCTTGCTTGGGACCCAACCAGTTCCAGTGTCCATCAGGTTCGTTCACAGGACACACGTAGTCGAAATGGATGCCATCCTCACGCTCAGCCGTTTGGAGCATATCGGCAATGTAGGCAGCAAAGTCATCATAGGCATCAGGTTTCAGATTGAACGTGCCTCCACGCCCAGTGTTGGTGGCAAGACCATTCTGCGTCAGATGAACAGGAGGAGAATTGTAGAATGCCAAGAACGCTGGCACACCCCGTTCCTTCGCCAACTTCAAGAACCGACGTTGTCCCGTCTGCTTCTCGAAATACTCCGTGCGTGTATCCCTATTGATTTGTGCCGAATCCCCCTGTGTGGCACTGCCTGCCCCGGCATTGAACCGCCAGATGGAAAGGCCGATACCCTTGGGAGAACCATCATCATTGTTCTCAGACGAGAAGAGCCAATCTGCTACTTTTGTCTGTAAGGAATCCTCCCATGTACCTATCTGCCACATGCTCCAAGCATCGCTGGCACCAAAGCCATCGATGGTCTGTTGTGGGTGGTCGGTCACTCGAAATTTAGTCACTTTCTGTGCCCTCATCTGTCCTATCATACAGAACAATGCGGCAACCATCAAGATTGTGTTAGTAAAGCCTTTCATATCATGTTTGCGTTGAATGGTACAAAGGTAAGTATTTTTTCGTATTGCAGAAAGAAAATCAGCACTTTTCACAAAAAGATTCCTAATTATTCACTATCTTTGCAGCCAAAACAATATTTTGCTATAGACATGAACAAGGAATTTATCGTATTGAGCCGTCAGGATGCGGTGGCGAGGAATAATTCGCCCTACGTGAACCTGAAGGTGGCGAATAATGAGGGTGTGGAGAATATCTGCGTGTTTGACGTACCGAAGACGAGTGGACCGAAGGTGGGACAGCTGGTGAGGTTTTTGAGCATCCGAGACAATCAGGGCAAGAAGTCTGCGACAAATATGGACATGATTGCAGGCACATTCCCGACGGAGGATCATCCACTGTATAACATGGTGCCTCGCCCCATCAAGCGTGAAGTGTGGGACGCTACCATCGAAGCACTCATTGGTTTCTGCAAGGACGAGAAACTCATCGGATTCATCCGCGAGCAGGCAGATGAACTGTTCCCTAAATACAGCAAGTATCCTGCGGCAACGAGTGTGCATCATGCGTTCCCAGGTGGATTGCTGAACCACACGTATCAGATGCTGCACCTGTTGGAAGGCATTTATCCTGTCTATCCCTACCCCGACGACATCAAGATAGAGCGCATCATCGTCAGCATCCTCTTCCACGATTGGGGCAAGTTGTGCGAGTACAATGTGGAAGGCGAGAAGTTGGAAAATGGTTTCCTGCTGGGGCATATTTACATGTCGGCAAACTACCTGAACAACCTATTGCGCGAACTGGACATTGACAAGCGTGAAATTAATTTCATTGTTCATTGTGTATTGGCACATCACGGACAGCTGGAGTTTGGAAGTCCCGTGCTTCCCTGCATTCCTGAGGCACAACTGCTCAACTACATCGACAACATCTCGGCAAAGGCAGACATCTTCATCACTACAGGTCACATGGAGAAAGCATTTGCATTGGGAACGAACGTAGTGAAAGACCAACTGCCCAACAATTAAAACTCAATAACCAAGACCATATATGATTTACAAAGAATTAGGAAAGACGGGAATGAAGATTTCCCATCTTTGTTTCGGAGCCTCATCGCTGGGCAGCGTGTTCCACGCCACGAAGGAGGCCGAAAGCATCGAGGCGGTGGAAACTGCCATCGAGGGAGGCATCAACTTCATCGACGTAAGCCCCTACTACGGCCACTACAAGGCTGAGACCGTGCTGGGTCTGGCGCTCAAGCGCATCCCCCGCGACAAGTATTTCCTCAGCACCAAGGTGGGACGCTACGGCAAAGACGGCGTGAACACGTGGGACTACTCGGGCAAGCGCGCCACGGAGAGCGTCTATGAGAGCATGGAGCGACTGAACGTGGATTACATCGACCTCATCAATGTGCATGACATCGAATTCCAGGCAGCGATGGAGGGAGGATTGCAGAAGGTGGTTGACGAAACCCTTCCTGCCCTCGTGGAGTTGAAGAAGAAGGGCGTTGTGGGTCATGTCGGCATCACCGACCTGCAGCTGGAGAACCTGAAATGGGTCATCGAGCATTCAGAAGACGGCACCGTGGAAAGCATCCTGAACTTCTGCCACTACTGTCTAAACGACGACAAGCTTGTCGATTTCATGGACTTCTTCGAGAGCAAGGGCATCGGTATCATCAATGCCTCACCATTAAGCATGGGCTTGCTGTCACAGCGCGGTGTGCCAGATTGGCATCCAGCACCCAAGCCTCTCGTGGAAGCCTGCGCCAAGGCTGCTGCTCATTGTGCCGAGAAGGGTTATCCCATCGAGCGATTGGCCATCCAATACTCAGTGAGCAACCCACGCATCGCTGGTACGCTCTTCTCGTCGGCCAACCCAGCCAACGTAAAGCGCAACATCGAGTGGGCGAACGAGGAACCTGACTGGCAGCTCGTGAAGGAAGTGCAAGAAATCATCGGAGATCAGCAACGAGTATCATGGGCTAATTCATAACCAGCCCACGCGCTGGGCGACTTTTCTCTCAACAGTTATGACAATTATTGATTCACATTCTCACCTGTGGAAGAAGCAGGACACATGGGTGGACGGAAAGCGAATCCTGTCGATGAAGAACGGCAGGAGCATCTTCATGGGTGAGGAGGTGCAGATGATGCCTCCCTTCATGATTGATGAACAGAACTCAGCCGAGATCTTCCTCTCCAACATGAACTACGCCCAAGTGGGAGCCGCTGTGGTGGTGCAGGAAGTCATCGACGGCAACCAAAACGACTACCTCACCGAAGTGCAGAAGACCTACCCCGACCGCTTCTTCTGCATGGGCATGGCTTGGACACTCGACGAAGCCAAGGCTGTGCATGTAGCAGGATTGAAGGGCATCGCCTTCCCCGGACATCGCATGAAGGACTCGCTCCTCGGCCTTATACCTATATTTAAATATATGGAGGAGCAGGGCATGGTGCTGTCGATGTGCTTAGGCGATGACGAGCACCAGATTGGCGAGATGAAGGAGGTCATCCAGGAATGCCCCGACCTGAAAGTGGCGATAGGGCATTTCGGTATGGTCACCACCCCATCGTTCAAGAGCCAGGTGCTGTTGGCACGGGCTGGCAAGAACGTGATGGTGGAGTCAGGTGGCATCACTTGGCTCTACAATGCGGAGTTCTACCCCTACCCTTCTGCCATCCGCAGCATCAAGGAGGCTGCCGACTGGGTGGGTATGGACAAACTCATGTGGGGCAGCGACTACCCTCGCACCATCACTGCCATCACCTACAAGATGTCGTACGACTTCGTCAGCAAGTCTGCCGAACTGACCGATGAGGAGAAGGCCATGTTCCTCGGAGAGAATGCCCTCCGCTTCTACGGCTTCAAGAATTTACCAGAATTACCATACATTAAAAACATGTCAGAATAACCAGCCCACGCGCTGGGCGTTTTTCAATTTACAAAATAGCAATCATGAAGAAACCTTTAGTATCGAAGAAATACCTCTTCACCTTTATCCTTGTCACGTCGTTGTTCGCCCTGTGGGGATTCGCCAACGACATCACCAACCCGATGGTGGCAGCCTTCCAAACAGTCATGGAGCTGTCGGCAGCCAAGGCCGCGATGGTTCAGTTCGCCTTCTACGGCGGTTATGCCACGATGGCTGTTCCAGCCGCATTGTTCATCCGCAGATACTCCTACAAGAGCGGCATCCTGCTCGGCTTGACGCTCTATGCCATCGGAGCTTTCCTGTTCATCCCAGCAGCCGAGTGGCAGGAGTTCTCCTTCTTCTGCATCTCGCTCTACATCCTCACGTTCGGACTGGCTTTCCTCGAGACGACCGCCAATCCGTTCATCCTCTCCCTCGGCGACAAGGAGACATCGACTCGCCGTCTGAATCTGGCACAGGCATTCAACCCTGTCGGCTCACTCAGCGGTATGGCTGTGGCATCCTTCATTGTGCTGCCCCACCTGTTGTCGGACAAGCGTGATGCCGCCGGACAAATCATCTTCCCCCTCCTCTCCGAAGCAGAGAAAGCCGACATCCGTCTGCACGACTTGGCAGTCATCCGCAATCCTTACGTAGCCATCGGACTCGTGGTCGTGGCAGTGCTCGTCATCATCGCCATCACGAAGATGCCAAAGACCGAGAGTGAGGAGCAGAAGGCCGCTGGCCAGACCCACACCCTCAGCGAGACCATGCACAACCTCTGGCACAACACCATCTACCGCGAGGGAGTCTTCGCTCAGGTTTGCTACGTGGCAGCACAGATCATGGTGTGGACCTTCATCATCCAGTATGCCGACCACCTCGGCATCAACAAGGCAACAGCTCAGGTCTATAACATCGTAGCCATGTCGTTCAACCTCGGCGGACGTTTCATCGGCACCTTCATCATGCGTTATGTGAACACCCGCAAACTGCTCACCATCTTCGGTGTGGGCGCATCCATCTGCACACTCGGCGCCATCTGCATCGAGGGCATGGTGGGACTCTACAGCCTCGTATGCATCAGCCTCTTCATGTCCATCATGTTCCCATCCATCTACGGCATCGCCCTGGAGAATGTGGACACCAAGGACACGCACCTCGGTGCCGCCTTCCTCGTGATGGCGATTGTGGGCGGAGCATTGATGCCACCATTGCAGGGCTTGATCATCGACCAGCAGGTGGTGTTCGGACAGCCAGCCGTGAACATGTCGTTCATCCTGCCATTGGCTTGCTTCTTGTTCATCATCGTGTACGGTTATCGAGCATATAAGAGGAGGGCGTAACCCCTACAAAAGCTTCCCGACGAGGTTGAGAAGGTTTTGTACCCCCTACAAAAGCTTCCCGACGAGGTTGAGCAGGGTTTGTACCCCCTACAAAAGCTTCCCGACGGTGCTGAGAAGGGTTTGTACCCCCTACAAAAGCTTCCCGACGGTGTCGAGAGGGTCTTGTACCCCCTACAAAAGCTTCCCGACGGTGTCGAGAGGGTCTTGTACCCCCTACAAAGCCCATTCGGATTTTAACATTTCGAGCCTCAAAGTCCCTATTTATGGGGGGGACTCCGAAAATAACAGAAAAATCATCAATGATAAATTTCAACATACAATGAAAGCAATACAGATTAGTCACTCACAAGAACTGAACATCATCGAGATGGAGAAACCTGCCGCATTGAAAGCAGGTGAAGTATTATTGAAATTGGAATACGTGGGCTTCTGCGGCTCCGACCTCAACACCTTCCTTGGCCGCAACACGATGGCACTGAATCCTGTCATCCCAGGACATGAGATTGGGGCTGTCATCGAGGCAGTGGGCAGCGACGTGCCCGACACCCTGAAGGTGGGCATGGTCGTGACCTGCAACCCCTACACCAACTGCAACCACTGTGCTTCGTGCCGCAACGGACGGGTGAACGCCTGCCAGCACAACGAGACCCTCGGCGTGCAGCGCAACGGAGCCATGAAGGAATACATCGTGATGCCTTGGGAGAAAATCATCCCTGCCGGCACACTCTCAGCCAAGACCAGCGCACTCATCGAGTCAATGTCTGTCGGCTTCCACGCCGTGAGCCGTGCTCAGGTGACGGATGTGGACGTGGTGATGGTCATCGGCTGCGGCATGGTGGGCATGGGTGCGATTGTTCGTGCTGTCACCCGCGGCGCCACCGTCATTGCAGCTGACCTCGACGACGAGAAGTTGGCACTCGCCCATCAGATGGGTGCCGCCTACGCCATCAACACGAAGACAGAGGACGTGCATCAGCGCCTCGCTGACATCACTGGCGGATTCGGACCCGATGTCATCATCGAAGCAGTGGGCAATCCTTTCACCTACCAGATGGCTGTGAACGAGGTAGCCTTCACGGGCCGTGTGGCTTGCATCGGCTATGCAAAGTCAGACGTAACCTTCCAGACGAAGCTCTTCGTGCAGAAGGAACTCGACATCCGTGGCTCACGCAACGCCACCCCAGAGGATTTCCGTGGCGTCATCCGCTACTTGGAGCGTGGCACCTGCCCTGTCGATGAACTCATCACCAAGGTTATCAAGCCCGAAGAGGCATTGGATACCATGCAGTGGTGGAGCGAGAACCCAGGCAAGGTCTTCCGCATCCTCGTAAAGTTCTAACCAGCCAGCCCATACGCTGAGCGAATCCATCTCAATTGAAAGAAAATTTGCATCCTATGAAAGTATTTGTCAGTGGTTGTTACGACCTGCTCCACAGCGGTCATGTGGAGTTCTTCCGACAGGCAAGCCAGTATGGTGACTTGTATGTCGGCATCGGGTCGGATGCGACCATCCTCGACTATAAGCACCACAAGACGCTCTACCCTGAACAGGAACGTCTCTTCATGGTGAAGAGCATCCGCTACGTGAAGGACGCCTTCATCAATCAGGGTTCCGGCATCATGGACTTCATCCCGACCGTGGAAGCACTAAAACCCGACCGCTTTGTGGTGAATGCCGATGGCTCCAGTGAAGAAAAACGCCAGTTCTGCCAGGAACGTGGCATCGAATACATTGTGCTCGACCGCATCCCAGCCGAAGGACTGGAGGCAAGAAGCAGCACGAGCATCAAAGAGACCCTCGCCAACAAACCGAACGGCACATCAGACATCTCACATCTAACATCTAACATCTCCGAAGGCATCCCCACCCGTCTTGACCTTGCAGGCACATGGATTGACCAGCCCTACGTGAGTACCTACGCTCCTGGCTGGGCTATCACCATCTCCCTGCAACCCACCTTCGAGATTCGTGAGCGTTGTGGACTCTCCACCTCCACGCGCAACCAAATCAAGCGCATCTGGCCGATTCATCTGCCAGACATGGATCCAGAGATGCTCGCCAAACTGGTCTTCTGTTTCGAGAATGACCCTGAACGCACAGACGGCATCATCAGCGGCGCACAGGACGCCATCGGCATCTGTATGCCAGGTCTTTGTCGCCACTACTACAATGCCCACTACTGGCCTGAGCGCATCGAATCATGCACCGACGAGCACATCCTCAGTTGGTTGGAGAGCCACCTCTGCATGGTGCCCATGTTCCCCCGTCGCCCTGGCTGTTCGGTGGTGGACGGCAAGGACATCACAGAGCCGCATGTGAAGGCATTGGCAACAGCGGCAGCACAATGCTGGGATGCCATTCTGCATACCGACCTCGATGCCTTCGCCACAGCCTATCGTGCATCCTTCGAGGCACAAATCACCCTCTTCCCAGCCATGATACAACCTGGGGTTCAGGACTACATCGACCAGTACTCATCCATGAAGGATGTACTCGCTTGGAAGATGCCTGGTGCTGGTGGAGGCGGCTATCTGGCATTGGTGGTCAACGATGCCACCACCTTCTGCCAAGAACACGAAGAGGCCATTCCTTTAACCATCAGACGGAGCTAAGAATAAAGAGAAAATACTCACAAATCACTAATCTCTAAACTCAAACTTATGACGATTAAACAACTAACTTTTTTCACCTTGACGCTTGCTGCCACCACGATGTCGGCACAGCAGACCTACAAAATTCCTGTACTGGAGAATGACGAGCCCATGGCCACAGGACAGTTCACACCCGATTGGGAATCCCTGCGCACCTACGAAGTGCCCGAGTGGTTCCGAGATGCCAAGTTCGGTATCTGGGCACACTGGGGTCCTCAATGTGTTGAGGGTTCTGGTGACTGGATGGCACGTGGCCTCTATCTCGAAGGGGATTATCAGTACAACTACCATCGTAATCATTACGGACATCCATCAGAAGTAGGTTTCAAGGACATCTTGCCCCTCTTCAAAGCCGAGAACTGGACACCCGAAGAACTGGTGAAGTTCTACAAGGAGGAATGTGGCGCACAGTACTTCTTTGCCCTTGGCAACCACCACGATAACTTCGACCTCTGGGACAGCAAATATCAGGAGTGGAATTCAAAGAACATCGGTCCCCACAAAGACATTCTTGACGGTTGGGCAAAAGCAGCCAAGAAGGCAGGACTTCCCTTCGGCATCTCCTTCCACGCTGACCACGCATGGACTTGGTATGAGCCTTCACGCCGTTTCGATTTGAAGGGCGACAAGCGTGGAGTGAAGTATGATGGTTGGCTCACGAAGGAAGATGGCTACAAACTCAACGCTGATGGTACAGAGAAGTGGTGGAAAGGACTTGACCCTCAGAAGCTCTATGCCCAGAACCACGACTTCAGCAACAACACCTGGGACAATGGTGCGATCCATCGCCAGTGGGGATGGGAAGGTGGTGCCTGTCTGCCTACGCAGGAATACATCACCAATTTCTACAACCGCACCCTCGATGCCATCAATCGCTACAACCCCGACCTCATCTACTTCGATGTGACCGTACTACCCTTCTATCCTGTCAGCGATGCAGGCATGAAGATTACTGCTCACATGTACAACCACAGCGCAGCCACCCACAAAGGTAAGAACCAGGCTGTGGTGTTTGGCAAGATACTGGAGGAGGACATGAAGGAAGCACTCGTCTGGGATGTGGAACGTGGTGCGCCCAACCAGATTATGCCTCAACCTTGGCAATGCTGCAATTGCATCGGCAATTGGCACTACGACACGGGCACTTATCAGCGTAATGGTTACAAGAGCGCCCACACTGTGGCAAAGCTTTTGGTGGATATTGTCAGCAAGAACGGCAACATGTTGTTATCGGTACCATTGAGAGCTGACGGCACCCCCGACGAGAAAGAACTCGCCATCATGAAGGAGTTTGGTGCGTGGATGAAGGTGAACAGCGAGAGCATCGTTAAGACCCGTCCTTGGAAGGTCTTTGGAGAAGGTCCTATTGCCAATGCCGACATCAAGATCAATGCCCAAGGCTTCAACGATGGCCAATACACGAATGCTGGAGCCAACGAGATCCGATTCACGCAGACAGAGAAAAACCTCTACGTCACAGCTCTCGCATGGCCAGAGAACCACACCATCACCGTCAAGTCGTTGTCAGATGGTTCCGACCTCTACCCTGCCGCTATCAAGTCAGTGGAACTGCTGGGGTATGGCAAAGTGAAGTACGAGCGCACGAAAGAGGCACTCGTCGTTACCTTGCCCGACAAGCTGAACAACATCATGCCTGTGCTGAGAATCAAGAAATAAAACAAAAAAGCGAGAAGCTAAAAACTCCTCGCTTTTTAATTTCCTTTTTTCCCTTATTCCGTCTTTTTCTTGCTTACCGTCACATAGAAGAAACGTGGGAAAGCACCGATGGAGAATGTGTAGGTCTCACCACTCTGTTCGTCCTTCACTTCAAATGTGTCGGTACGGGTTCTGCCAAGACCGTTACGTCCGAAGAGACCACCTCTGTTACCTCTATTTCCTCTGCCGAAGCCCTGACCTGGCATACCTGGACGACCGCCAAAACCTGGAGGCGTTGGCATCGCACCGTTCTGAGGCATATTAGGTACGTTTGCCTGAGGTACATTACCCTGTGGCACATCACCCTGAGGCGTATTGCCTTGAGGCATGTTTCCGCGTGGGCCTCTCCGCTGCTGTGATTCGTCTCTCACCTGATAGGGTCGCAGGTCACGATAGAGCTGCATAATGGCACCTTGTGGATAAATCATGTCATTGCCCACCATGAAGTGCACCTCTTTGTTTTCCTTATTGTACATGAAAGAGTTTACACACTTGGCGTAAGCAAAGTTGTCATTGCTACCATTCCAATAAGTGACAAAGTTGCCTCTTGGCATTTGATTGCCATACTTATTGGCCTCCATGACTGCCTTGAACTGATCCTCGTTCATGGCAAGCAACATCATGAAATTAGCGACAGTCGGTTTGATGACCGTAATGGCGCTACCATCATCGCCGTATGGTTTGGTGCATACATCTAACTGTTGTGCCTGAGCATACATGCCCATTGCCAACATCATGAACAGGAAGAATAACTTTTTCATAAGCATCATCATTATTGATAGGTTTGTAATATAGTTTTTAGTTTAGGTGTCCCAAAGTTACAACATATTTTAATACATTGTTCACTTTAGAACGATTTTTTTTGTATTTCTCCTTAAAAAAACATAAAAAAGAGGGGAAAAGCCATTTTTATGTGACTTTTCCCCTTCTTTTTATCATCTTTCTTACCAAATCTTCACACGCTTGTCCTTGGGCACGAAGAGCGGGTCTTTTTCCGTGATGCCAAATGCCTCATACCAAGCATCCACCAGAGGAAGTGCGCCATTCACTCGCCACCTGCACAATGAATGCGGGTCGGAGGCGGTAAGGTTGCGGATGGACTCCTCCGTGATGTTGCTTGCCCACACCCCTGCATAGGCGAGGAAGAAACGCTGCTCAGGCGTGAATCCATTCTTCACGGGCAGCGGATGTTCTTTGGTAGCATTCTTGAAAGCAGTGTAAGCAAACTTCAAACCACCATGATCACCCAAATTCTCACCACAACAGAGGTCACCGTTTGCATTCAGATCGGGCAACACCTTGATAGCCGAGAAGAAGTCCTTAATCACCTGCGCACGTTCATTATATTTATCACCATCACCCTCTGCCCACCAGTCGCGGAAATTGCCGTCCTTGTCGAACTGGCGACCCTGGTCATCAAAGCCATGCGACATCTCATGACCAATCACCACACCGATGGCACCATAGTTGAACGCATCGTCAGCCTCCATGTCGAAGAAAGGATACTGCAAGATGCCAGCAGGGAAGCAAACCTCATTGGTCGTGGGGTTATAGTAAGCATTCACCGTCTGCGGATTCATGTACCACTCGTCCCTGTCCACTGGTTTCTTCCATTTGCGTTCCAGCATATCAGCATGTGCCCACTTCGTCACCTCCTTCATGTTCTCGTAGAGGGTCTTCTGCGGGTCGATATCCATCTTCGAATAGTCGCGCCACTTGTTCGGATAACCCACCTTCACATAGAAGGCATCCAGCTTCTCATGCGCCGCCTTCTTGGTCGATTCGCTCATCCATTCTTGTGCGTCAATACGTTCGCCCAAAGCTATCTGGAGGTTCTTGATCAGCTGCTCCATACGAGTCTTGTTGGCAGGTGGAAAATACTTCTCCACATAAATCTGACCCACAGCCTCACCCAACACTCCATTCACGATGCTCACACTGCGCTTCCATCGTGGACGTGGCTCCTTGGCACCTGTCAGGATGCGACCGTTAAAGTCAAACACCTCCTCATAGACGGTGTCGCCCAGCATCGAACCTGCCGAATCCAGAATCTGCCACTGCAACCAGTCTTTAAGCATCTCCACGGGCGTATCAGCCAACACAGCCAATGCCTCTTTCACTGCTTCTGGCTGACCCACAGACAGGGAGTCAATGTCCGTCAAACCCTGCACATCGAAGTAGGTCTTCCAATCGAAACCGGCATACTCCTTCGTGAAGTCCGCAAACGACATCTTATGATAATTCGAGGCAGGGTCGCGCAAAGCCACATGGTCACGTCCAGCCTTTGCCATACGGATCTCCAACGCCACGATGTTCTCCATCTTCTTCTGCGCTTCAGCAGGGGTATTGCCAACAAACTGGAACATCTTCACGATATGCTTCCTGTAGGCCTCCAAAATCTTCTTGTTCGCTTCATCATCCTTCACGTAGTAATCACGCTCCAGCGAGTAGCCGCCCTGCGAGATTTCCAAGAGGTTCTGCGTGGATTCCATCATGTCGGCACCCACATAACTGCCCCACAGCTCACCAAAACCTACACCCTCCACATTCATCTGATTGACCAGCGCAATCAGTTCCTGTGTGGTCTTCACCGCCTCCACACGCTTCAAATCAACCATCACAGGCGCCACACCATCCCTGTTCTGTCGCACAGAATCCATCCGCAACGCATAGAGGTCGCCAATCTTCTGACCCAACGAACCTTTCTCTTGAGGCTGAGCCGCCAATCCCTCGATAATCTCACGGATACGCTTCTGGTTCTCCTCAGCCACCACATCGAAACTACCGTATCTTGCAAACTCAGGACGCAACGGATTGTTTTTCATCCAACCGCCACAGGCATACTGATAAAAGTCCGTACCAGGCTTTGCAGCCATATCCATATTTTCCAACTTGATGCCCATCGTCTGAGCATTTCCCATCATACTTGATGCTACCATCGCCATGACCAACAAAATGTTTTTAGTTTTCATAATATCTTTTACGTTTGAGAGGGCAAAGTTACGAAATTATTTCGATATTTCTACAACGCGTCCTAAAACTTTTTACATCGCATCGTAGAAAGTTTTAGAACGCGTTCCAGAAAAAAGCCTATTGGAGCGTCACCTACTTAATTCCGTTTTGTTTTCTTTCCAGATTCAGGAGAATGTTAGAGAGGTATTGTTTGTGTGCGATGATGGTGCATGCGCTTTTCCAATCGCCCAGAATCTTGACCACTTTGTTGAAGGTGGCATCACTCATTCCCTTGTCCTGCTGAGCACGGATATATTCTGCCATTCGGTTCAGTATCTGTTGCTGAATGGATATGATGGTTTCTCTCCTAAATTCCTTGTAATAGCTGTCCAGGCGTTCCATCACCAATGCGCCATCCGCCATGTTTCCGCCATTCGGTTCCAACATCTGAAGGCACTGTGCAATCAGATTTTGGTTCACGACGATGCTGGGCGACACCTCCCCATCTCGTCCCCGTTCCATCTCTCTGAGGATGTTACGAGTGATTGCCTTCTCATTCTCCGACACGGTGGGCGCATAGAAGGTCAGATAGTCGAGCATGTTCACCAGCAAAGCCTTGTCTTCGGCACTGTCCGAGTATTTATAGTTATCGCGGTAGAAGGTCATACGGGTGACGAAGTCATCAAGCAACACCTTTTCGCCAGTTGCAGATGTTGTGGTGGTTCTCACAAAGTCGCTTGGTCCCTCAATCTCGTACAGATTACCCTTCCAACTGCCAGACTTGCCATCCAGTTTCCACTCCACTGCCACCACGATACGGTTTTGGGGATGCTCCTTGGAGTTGCTGCGGAGTACCAGCACGTCGTAGGTCGTGTTCTCGCCGATCACGATAGGGTCATCTTCGTCATTGTAGCGCACGATGGTCTTCTTGTACTTCGCCTTCTCTGCCTCTGTGGCATTCTCCGAAAGACCCTTCATCTGTCCGTAGTAGGTCACATCGGCGTCTTGGCTGTCCTGCTCGAAAGCAGCTCGCAGTTCGTTTGTCATGGTGACATATCCAGCCCCTGGAATCACTTTGAATTCCGCGATGTTGCATCGCCAGGGATTGAGCGTACTGGTCTTGCCCTGTTCACGAACCGTATTCGTGATGGTCACACCTTTCGAGTTCTTGAACTTCTCAAATGCCTTGAGCACGTTCTTCTGAGCCGACATGTTCAGGCTCACGATTGCTGCCAGCAACAATGCTGCATAGCGGATGTTTCTTGTTTTCATATTCCTTGCCGTTTTTAGATTGTTATATTTCGATGCAATTTCTGTATTCTTCGAGGTAAGCCTCATATTTTTTGTTCAATGCCATCGTAGCGGCATCCAGTTCTATCTTCTCCACCAGGAGGGTTTGTTTGAGTTGCCACATCTGGTAGTTCAGTTCCACTTGCGCCAGTTCTTCCTCGCTCACTTGTGGCAGTTCTGGGATTACTTCGCTCTCCACAACTTCTGCCACCTCTGTCATTGCTGCCATAGGGCTTGCTGGTTGGTGATGCTTGCGACGCATGTGTTTCACAGAAGGTGTGTATGCCACTTGTTCCACTGCTGGTGAGGTGGGTGTCTGCACAGTCGGCATCTCGGGCGTTTGAGGATTTACAGCAGGTGTAGGCTGTTGGACGATTTGAGGGGTAGTGTCTTGCTGAGGGGTTTTAGGGACGAGTTTGCCCAAGACGAACCACAAGGTTAAGCAGGCTGCCACTGCAACGCCCCACCCAATGTAGCGACGGATGCGAATCCGTTTTCGTTCAGCCATCGTCTGGTCGTAGAGGGCTTCACCCAGGGTCAATTCTCCCAGCATCTCAGCGATAATCTTCCACTCGGCAGGAGCATCAGGGCGATTTACCTCGATGGCCAACTGGCGTTCCTCCTGTGGTGAGGTCTCGCCATCCATATATTTATCGATGAGTCGATTGACGTCTTTCTGAGTCATAAGTTCATCCTCCTTTTCATTTCGTTAAACACTTTCTTTCTTGCCATTGCCACCATGCTTTGCACTGAGGCTTTCGGAATGCCCGTCTGTTGGGCGATTTCTTCGGTCGAAAGCCCGTCTTGCTGTCGCATCTCGAAGAGTTGGCGTTCGCGGGGTTGCAACTGACCGATGGCTTCATCCAAGGCTTTCAGACCTTCCTCCCGTTCCACTTCTTCATGTGGGGAGAGGTGTGGCGTTGGATTGGTTTCGCTCATGCTGTCCGTCTGCCTGACCAGCGTGAGGTGTTGCCGTCGTTTCATGTTCACACAGCAGTTTTTCGCCACCCTCACTGCCAGTGCCTCGATGTTTCGGTTTTCGTCCAGCTGCTGACAGTATCGCCACAATTGCAGGAGCGTCTCTTGTGCCACGTCCTCTGCATCGTCCGCTGAGCCGAAGAAGTCTCTTCCAATGCGGAGAATCAGAGGACGCAGTCGCGCTGCTGTCTGTTCAAATGTGGTTCTGTCCATGCTGGTTTTGAGTTGCTTTTACCCTCTTTACGCAAGAAATAGGAAAAACTTAAGTTGAAAAACGCCACAAATTTACAAAAAAAATAAAAAAAGTCGTAACTTTGCTGCCGATTTTAACTAAAGGGGTGCTCGCTATGGCGGGCTGAGATGACACCCATACACCTGATGCAGATAATGCTGCCGTAGGAACGATTAGACGGGAAAAGCCCTTTTAGAAATGTTTAATCTTTAGTTAAATTACAAGTATGGTAAAAAGATTTTTAACCTCATGCCTCCTTTTCAGTTCATTGGGCATGATGGCGCAGAGCCAGCAGGATGGCTTGAAAGAGATTGACCTCGACGAGGTCAGCGTAGTATCAACACGTGCAGGAGAAAAGACTCCAATTGCCCACACGAACGTGAGCAAGGAGCAGATTGCCAACCTCAACAGTGGCAAGGATCTTCCGTTTCTGTTGTCGATGACACCCAGTGTGACGATGACGAGTGATGCTGGTAATGGTGTAGGGTACACAAGCCTACGTGTGCGTGGTGTTGACCCTTCACGCATCAATATCACAGCCAACGGCATTCCGCTCAATGATGCAGAGAGTGCTCAGGTTTACTGGGTCAATATTCCTGACTTCACCTCTTCTGCCGAAAACATCCAGATTCAACGTGGTGCAGGTACATCAGTCAATGGCGCTGGCGCTTTTGGTGCTACTGTGAACATCCAAACTGCCAAGCCAAACATGACCCCATCTTTCGGATTGGATGTGTCAGGAGGTTCATACGGCACTAACAAAGAGACCTTCAAATTCTCTACAGGCTTACTCGGCGACCACTGGGCTGTGCAGGGTCGGCTCTCCCACATCAGCAGCGATGGCTACATTGATCGTGCATCCACCAAACTCGGCTCTTACTTCCTGCAAGCAGGTTATTATGGCGACAGATTTATGGTGAAGTTCATCACGTTCAACGGGCAGGAAAAGACTTACCACGCATGGAACTACACGAGCAAATATGAGCAGAGCCTTTACGGACGCACCTACAATTCCTGCGGTTTGATGGGTTACGACTCAAACGGCAATCCGTCCGCTTACTATAAGAACCAGACAGATAACTACCACCAACAGCACTATCAACTGCTTTGGAACCAGACACTCACATCGGCCCTGAACTTCAATGTTGGACTCCACTACACCAAAGGCGATGGCTACTACGAGCAGTACAAGGCTGGTAAGAAGCTCTATAAATTTGGGCTCGTTTCTCCTGATGGTTCCGTCAGCAAGACTGACCTCATCAACCAAAAGAAGCATGACAGCAACCTTTATGGCTTCGTCGCCTCTCTCAATTTTGATAATCACGATGGTCTTACAGCCTCATTGGGTGGTGGATGGAACCAGTACACCAATAATCATTTCGGGAAGATTCTTTGGGCAAAAGATGTGGTGGTACCAGCCGATTTCACTTACTACGACAACGATGCGCTCAAGACTGACGGCAACCTCTATGGCAAGGTGAACTACGAGTTCATGAAGGGACTCAGTGCCTATGCTGACCTGCAATATCGTCACACGGGTATTTCTATGACGGGAACGCACGATGAGTACGACGACAACAAAAAGCAGATTGTCTTTGGTCAGCATTACGACTACGACTTTTTCAATCCCAAGTTTGGTCTCTTCTACAAAATCAATCAATACAATCATGTATATGGTTCTTTCTCCATCGCGCACAAAGAACCCACCCGTAACGATTATGAAGATCACGTGGGAGTCAAACTGAATGCAGAGAAATTGGTAGATTGGGAACTTGGCTATAAATATCAAAGCCCCACCTTCACAGCTGGTGTTAACCTCTATTGGATGAACTACACCAACCAGTTTGTCCTCACGGGTCAGTTGAACGAAATAGGTGAGATGATTGCTTCCAACGTCGGAAAATCCTATCGTGCTGGTGTTGAACTCGAAGCTGCCTATCAGCCAGTGAAGTGGTTCCGCTGGGACGCAAATGCTACCTTCAGCCGCAATCGCAACAAGAACTGGACGGTCAGCGCAACAGCTGAAGACTGGAGTGGACAAGGCACCCTCAACCTGGGCAGTACGAAGACATCTTTCTCGCCAGAGGTCATCTTCAACAACATCCTGACGTTCAAGTGGAAAGGATTGGAGGCACAACTGCAAAGCCAGTATATCGGCAAGCAGTACATGACCAACACGGGTTTCGAGTATGCCAAGGTGGGTAGCGACTACGTGAAGATGATTCTCTCTGACTACTTCACCAACGACATCGACCTCTCCTACTCGTTCAAGAGGAAGGGTTTGAAGAGCGCCACCGTTGGCGTGACCTTCTACAACCTCACATCCCTGAAGTACGACAACAACGGATGGGCATACTGCGAGATTGGCAAGGATGCCCAAGGCAACCCATACGCATGGACGACTGACCTCTACGAAAGTGGCTTCGCTCCACAGGCGCCCTTCCACGTGATGGCACATTTGTCACTTAACTTTTAAAATATGCAAGAATTTCTCACAGCTCATTGGCTTGACATGACGACCACGGTACTCGGACTGCTTTACATTTGGTTCGAGTATCGTGCCAGTCTTTGGATGTGGCTTGTCGGTTTCCTGATGCAGGCACTTGGCATTGTTCTCTATTATCAGAAGGGTCTCTATGCGGACTGCGGAATGGAGTTCTACTATCTCTCCATGACCATCTACGGAGGATGGAATTGGTCGCGTGGCATCATCGAGAACAAGGAACTTCCCATTAAACACTTCCCCAAGCGGTTCATCCTCCCCTGGGTGTTCATCTTCTGCGCTGTGTGGGCACTTATCTACTGGTTGCTCCTCAACTACACCAATTCCAACGTTCCTCTTGCTGACAGCTTCACCACAGCCTTGAGCATCATCGGCATCTGGGCACTCGTTCACAAGTATCTGGAACAGTGGTTCATCTGGATTGTAGTTGACGTGGTCACCTCTGTCCTTTACTTCTATAAGGACATCCCCTTCAAGGCATCCCTCTATGCCCTCTATGTCATTATCGCCATCATGGGCTATTTCAAATGGAGACGAATGATGAAAAAAGAAGGATGAAAATGTGTTGAGCGTTGATACTTGTGCATTTTTTTTACCTTTCTCTTTCCATTTTTCACTTCTTTTGTTTACCTTTGTACCCGAAAACCCAATCATCCCAACTATGACGAACGAAACACAACTTGACCAACTACAACGACTCGTCCGACTCATTGCCGATGACGATGAGCTATTGAATCGTGCCAACAACTTCATGCAAAACCTTGTGAATGGGAAGTTTGACTATCGAGGCAGAGAGGACATCTCTGCTGAATTGGCAGCGAAAGAAAAAAAGAGGGAAGAAAAGCATCAGTAACTTTCTTCCCCCGTTTCCTTATTTTTTGTGGGCACTCAGAATAAATCCGTAATGATGATCCTGATTGCCATCGATGGTGTATTGTGGTAGGGTGCGCTGTCCCCAAGTGTCCACGCCGCCAACGCCATGCACGTTGAGGTCGATGTTCAGGTTGACGAACTTGCCACGCTGAATCTCATGAGGATGAGCGGCACCTTCAAGGTCTTCTTCCCCATAATCCCAAGCACGGATGCAGAGAGGCTGGCATCCATTGATGCGGAGGGTGTGCTTTCCGTTAGTGATGTTGAACCAACGGACATCCGTTCGGCAACTGTTGTCCTGCGGATGGATATACTCTGTCTCGTACTCGCTGAGTGGCATCTTGTACTTACCCAAGAAGGCACTGCGCTTGCGGTCGGGATAGTTTTCCCAAGGACCACGACCATAATACTCGATGTTAGTATAGTCGGCAGGGATACGCATCCTCATACCGAACTTGGGGATGAGCGGTAGGTCTGCCGTAATGGGTATGTAATTCATATCTACCCCAATGTGTCCGTCGGAAGATATGGTGTAAGTAAGGAAGATACTTGCAAGCGAACGAGGCAATGTGATGTTGTAGGAAATCTTCAGCGCCTCTGTACCCTTCTCTATTTGGAAAACTCTATCCATGGCACGGTTCTCAACAGCATCTTTCCATACTCCTAAGCGACGGGCAAAACCAGCCGCGCTTTGGTTATCATTCTCTGGTTTCCAGAAATATGGCTCCAACGGTGCTTGCAGCATCTGTTCTCCATCAACCACCCATGAAGTGAGGGCACCAGTCATATTGTTAAAGAATAAAGTCCCCTGATCGGTAGTCACGAGAACACCTCCGTCTTTGAACGTCATCTCAGGAACTTTTCCACTGACATTCGTGGGAAATTCGTAAGGATGTATGATGAACTGTTCGCGAGCCACAGCGAATCCTTTCTCTGCCCAGGGTTTGTCCTCCTTTAGACGGGCAGAAATGTTGAGGGCGAGTTCAGGATAAGGCCCTCCGCCTACCACGGGAGCAGGAATGGATGGAATGACGATGTTATCGCCTTGCAGAGAAAGAGAACCTGAGGCGGTCATCTTGCCGTCTGCAAACAATTCGTAGGTGTAGTCGTATGAATGAAGAGCGATGAACTGGTCACGATTGATCAGATGAATTGTCTTCTTGTCGTCGGAAAGGACAAAAGTGATAGGCTGATAGACGTGCTGGACCTCGTAGTAGTGAGGGTGGGGTGTACGGTCAGGCGCAATGAGACCATTGATGCAGAAAGGTCCATCGTTGGGTTTATCGCCGAAGTCGCCACCATATGCCCAATACTCTATACCATTCTCCTTTTTCAGCAGACCTTGATCCACCCAATCCCAGATGGCAGCGCCACAGATGGAGGAATCATTGTAGATCACATCCCAATACTCTTGGAAATTACCCATCGAGTTACCCATCGCATGAGCGTATTCGCGCATCATGAAGGGACGGTCGGAAATTTTCTTGGCTTCTGTAGCAAGTTTCTCAGGTGTGAGATAGCCATCGTCGTAGATATCGCTTTGGCTACGGTCTGTGTCGCAGAAAGGCAGGGCGATGGTATCGAGGGCGACAACAGCCTCGCGCATCGCCTTCATATTGGGTCCCACACCCCCCTCATTGCCAAGACTCCAGAAGATAACGCAGGGATGGTTCTTATCACGCTGAACAAGACTGACGGCACGATCTACATGGGCGTCCTTCCATTCAGGGTCTTCGCCCATCACCTTATTCGCATAACCATAGCCGTGACTCTCCTGATTGGCTTCGTCCATTACGTAGATGCCCCAGCGGTCGCAGAGTTCGTAGAGGTATTCACGGTCAGGATAATGTGAAGTGCGCAGGAAGTTGATGTTCGCCTGCTTCATCAACACGATGTCCTTTTCGTAGGTGGCGTCATCCACATAACGACCCGTCACAGGATGGTGATCGTGACGGTTCACACCTCGCAATTTGACGTTCTTGCCATTAACCTTAAAGACCTCACCTACACACTCCACACGTTTTACACCAAAATGATTGTCAAAATGCTCAATAACGTTGCCCCTCTCCACTAGTTCGATGCTGAATGGATAGAGATTTGGGGTCTCTGCTGACCACAAGCGTGGATAAAAGAGGTTGTAGGTGATCTTGACATGAGTGGTGTCGCCAGGGAGAATATCCGGAACGAAGGCGAAGAATCCGTCTGGCACAACATCCGAGGGTTGGTTACGATGATTCTCGTCGATTTTGAAGAACACATCCATCTTTTTGGCAACTTTCTTTCCTGTATTGCAGAGAGCGATGTCGGCTATTACCTTAGCCTGCGAGAAATCTGCATTGGGAATGGCTTCCACCTTATAGTCAGCGATATGCACCAGAGGACGTACCCACAGCTGTACAGGACGGAAGATGCCACTCAATCGCCACATATCTTGGCAC